>CAXMPB010000126.1:0-4093 GCA_964195035.1 Cellvibrionaceae bacterium
ACTCAATGACGAAAGTTAGAATAGACAAGTGGCTCTGGGCTGCGCGATTTTTTAAAACTCGTAGTCTTGCCAAACAAGCCATCGAAGGCGGCAAAGTCCAATGCGATGGCCAGCGCGCTAAAGCCAGCAAAGAAATTATGATCGATACTGTTCTCAGCATACGTCAAGGCTGGGATATAAAAGAAGTCCTTGTGATCGACTTATCAGATCAGCGTCGAGGGGCGCCCGAGGCCGCTTTATTGTACGAGGAAACCTCCGAGAGTATTGAGCAACGCAAAGTAAATACCGAACAGCGTAGAGTATTGCAAAGTGCATCGGGCCTGCAAACCGAAGGGCGACCTAATAAGAAACAACGCCGCCAAATACATCGATTTAGAGATCATATTGATGAGTAAACCATTAGGCCCCGCCATCAAGCTACTAACTTTTACTGCTATTCTTTGCTTCTGAACAAGCTGCTTTTGTGCTTTTTATTTCTGGACTCTTTATTTCTCTAGAATGATCGCCCACTCTCGGTCAGAGACAACCTTATACTCTTTATAATTTCCATTTAACCAACGTTTAGCGCCGCGCGCCGCGTAAAAAAGATACAGCTGATCATCGAATACAGCCCAGTGCTTACCACTCGTTCTGATCAACCCTTCGCCTAAACTTAAGGCATTAGCACAAAAACCATTGTAGGCAGGCGCATAAGTCTCGGGGTTTGCCTTAAAGCGCTCGCGCTCTGTCTCAGAGGCAAAATACCAATTAGCTCCCTTCCACTCCATGCTATAAATTTTATCGCCTTTAACTGCCTTATCACCTAAGGACAAGCTATGGTAGGCAATCACGCTGTGACCGTTAACAGCCGTATTATTAAATCGTCCAGTACTCACAGGCTCTGCCGCCAAAGCAGACGCACACATAAAAGACAAAAATAGCGTTATCAAAAAATTATTTTTCACAGATCACCTCTAATCAACAAAATATTCACGTTAAAAAATTAACGGCACACAACACATAGAGCCATTAAGCTAGACTAAAAGTTATTTAGATTTCACTTTACTTAGTCTATATTTAACCCCGAGCACACCCTACCTAGACTACAAAACACTCTTTTAAATTCCACTTATTTTTTAAAAATCACTTTAATTCTTTCAGCTGACAACTTTAGCCATTCCCCATTCACACGAATACTTATACACTGCCGGTTTTAACAGTAACGCTGTTAAAACCGTCTAAATAAAGTAACGAGCGCCGCATGCCCATCGACGACAATACCAACAACAGCACTGACAACGACTTGCTGCATAAGTTTATCTTCGACAATACCGATATTCGAGGAGAGATAGTCACCTTAAACAATAGTCTCGATGACATGCTAGCCAGCCAAACTTATCCTCTTTCTGTCAAACAATTACTCGGCGAATTTATGGCTGCAGTAGCGCTATTATCGAGCACCTTAAAATTTGATGGTATTTTAACCCTTCAAGCAAGGGGCGATGGGCCACTACCATTAATTATGGTCGAAGCTAGCAATAAAGGCGCAAATCCCACTAAACAGCTGCGCGGCATCGCCAAACTAGAGACCCCAAGTGATACTGATGATATCGATGAACTACTGTCAGTTAGCGGGCTACCCAACCTCATTGGCAAAGGTGTTTTATCGATCACTATCGACCCCACCAAAGGCAATCGTTATCAGGGAGTGGTGCCCTTAGAAGAGCCCTCCCTAGCAGATTGTCTGCAACACTACTTTGCACAGTCAGAACAGTTACCAACACGTCTATGGTTAGCCAGTGATGGCTCAACAGCCACAGGCTTACTGCTACAGCAGTTGCCACAACAAGAAGCCGATAGCCAGACCAATAAACAGGCTTGGAGCAATCGTATTCAGCTTGCCAACACCATTACCGAGGACGAGTTGCTTACCTTAGACCACGAACAATTATTAACCCGATTATTTCACGAGGAAGGCGTTCGAATCTTTGAGCCCGTAGCATTTAGCTTTGGCTGTAGCTGCTCAAAAGAGCGCAGTAGTCGCGCCCTTAAACACTTAGGTCAAGCCGATGCCTGTGCATTACTAGAAGAGCAAACTGTCGTCATTATTAATTGCGAGTTTTGTGGTTTTGAATACCGTTATGATGCCACTGATATTGATGGCTTATTCGGGCCAAGCATTACTCATTAAACCCAACAGAAAAAGATAATAAGAGAAACAGTTAAAAGTCATAAGTTTTGATCATTAAATAACCCCATCGGGGTTCGCTTAAGCGCGCTTGTCTGACATAATAGTCGCCCTAAATATCAACCCTATTGGCGCTACGGCTATTCGATAAAAAATAGCGTCGAGAACCATCACTTATAATAAGTAGGAAAAACTCATGACACAAGCGACAGCAGAGGCTTCTGTTACAATATATACAGACCTAAGTGCAGACGAACTTATCCAGCAAGCTCTTTCACGTAACGAAGGCAAGCTTTCGCATACAGGTGCATTAATTACTGAAACGGGTGCGCGTACTGGCCGGTCACCCGCTGATCGTTTTATTGTAGAAGAACCATCTACTGCTGAGGCTATTGATTGGGGTAGTGTTAACCGCCCATTCGACGCTGACAAATTCGATGCTCTATGGGATCGTGTTGACGAGTATCTATCTGAAGTCGATAATTTTGTTGGCAACTACCATGTTGGTCAAGACAGCGATCATTATTTAGCGGTTCATGTACGGACACAAACTGCCTGGCATAGCCTGTTTGCGCATAATATGTTTATCCGCACCGATGACTATAACCCTAAAGGTAAAGAGACATGGTCTATCGCCCATGCGGCAAATTTTGAATGCGTGCCTGAACGCGACGGTACGAATTCAGAAGCAGTTGTTTGCATTAACTTTGCCCAACGCAAAATATTACTCGCGGGCATGAAATATGCGGGCGAAATGAAGAAATCAATGTTTTCTGTGCAAAACTTTTTATTACCCGAAAAAGACGTATTGCCAATGCATTGCTCTGCAAATGTTGGCACCTCTGGCGACACTTGCTTGTTTTTTGGTTTATCCGGTACGGGTAAAACGACATTGTCTGCAGACCCAGAACGCTATTTAATTGGTGACGACGAGCACGGTTGGGCAAAGGGATCTGTATTTAATATAGAAGGTGGTTGCTATGCAAAAACTATCGACCTTAGCCAAAAAAATGAGCCCGTTATTTGGGATGCAATTCGCCAAGGCGCAATTGTTGAGAACGTTGTTCACAACTCGGCAAATGAGCCTGACTATTGCGATACTCGCTTGTCAGAAAATGGCCGTTGTTCATATCCACTTGAACACGTCGATATGCGTCAAATGGAAAATCGCGCAGGCGAGCCTAAGAACGTTATCTTTTTAACCTGTGATGTATCGGGCGTTTTACCGCCAGTTGCTATTTTAAGTAAAGAAGCGGCTGCCTATCACTTTTTATCGGGCTACACCGCACGCGTAGGCTCAACCGAGCTTGGCGCAGAAGCGGGTATTCACCCTGCATTCTCGACCTGCTTTGGGGCACCATTTATGCCCCGCCCGGCACGCGAATATGGTGATCTCTTAATGAAGCGCGTCGAAGATTTCGAATCTAAAGTTTATCTGGTAAATACAGGCTGGACTGGCGGTTCAGGTGGCGCAAATGGTAAGGGCTCACGCTTTCCTATCCCTGTGACTCGCGCAGTTGTTGCCGCTATTCAAAATGGCCTACTTGATGGTTGCGAAACTGAGCATTTAGATATTTTAAATCTAGATATTCCTAAAGCAATACCAGGGGTTGATCAGCAATATGTTAATCCACGTAAAGCATGGGCAGACACAGCAGCATACGATGCTAGCGCTACGACACTTGCCAAACTTTTTGTTGAGAACATCAAAAAGTTCGACGTTAATGAAGACGTTAGCAACGCTGGTCCTAAAGCATAAGTTAACTTTAAGACAATCGTGAGTTTCAGCTAGCAAAAAAGGTCGCATTCGCGGCCTTTTTTTATACATTTTTTAAAGTGGCCTTTTAAAAAAATATTAAACTATCTTGGGGGATTTTATCCATATAAAGAGACTGCCATACAACACATTATGAAAACCAACAGGCC
>CAXMPB010000127.1:0-3561 GCA_964195035.1 Cellvibrionaceae bacterium
AGGTTCGGTAATAGATAGGTAATATTATACAAGTATCGCGAGTCATCAGCATCAAGTTACTTTTAATACTGTTTTATACTTATTTGTCTCATTACTGTTTATACACTTAGCTTCTTCTTTCATATCCATCATTAAATATGCGCTTTCGAACAAATGGGCTTTAACAGCATCATATGTTCGAGTGTGGTTAATAATGTAGATCGTGCTATGTTTTAATGTGTTGCTCACGAGGCTTGTATAGGTTTATCAGTAAACTAGTTTGATTGGTCTTATTTAAGGATGAATGGCTTAATCGTTGCTTATTTATGACTTTTTACACGCAAAGCATTACTATATGCGGCTTATTGTGCCCACTCTCAGGATTAATTGAATGTCTTCTTCTGTTCTTAGCGAACAAGTCAATAAACGACGCACCTTTGCTATCATCTCTCACCCCGATGCGGGTAAAACCACGATTACGGAGAAGCTATTATTACTTGGCCAACTTATTCAGTTAGCCGGATCAGTTAAGGGCAAAAAAGGCCCTCATGCGCGCTCGGATTGGATGAGCATGGAGCAAGAGCGGGGCATTTCGGTGACCTCCTCGGTGATGCAGTTTCCTTATAAAGGGCGGATCGTTAATTTACTCGATACCCCAGGCCACGAAGATTTCTCAGAAGATACTTATCGAACATTAACCGCAGTCGATTCTGTATTAATGGTGATTGATGGCGCCAAGGGTGTCGAGGATCGCACCATTAAGTTAATGGAAGTTTGTCGCCTGCGCGATACACCCATTTTATCCTTTATCAATAAAATGGATCGCGATATTCGCGACCCTATTGATGTGATGGATGAAATCGAAAAAGTGTTAAAAATCTCTGCGGCACCTATTAATTGGCCGATAGGTATGGGTAAACAATTTAAGGGTGTCTACAACTTATATACCGACACCATACATGTCTATCAGCAAGGTAAGGGGCATACCTTAAACGATGATATTACCATCCAAGGGCTCGATAGTGATGAGGCGACCGAATTGTTTGGTGCCTACGCAGATGATGTTCGCGAAGAATTAGAGCTGGTGCGCGGGGCTACGCATAAGTTTGATCAAGATGAATATTTTGCAGGTCGTCTAACGCCTGTTTTTTTTGGTACAGCGTTGGGTAATTTTGGTGTGCGTGAAATGCTCGATGGTTTTGTCGAGTGGGCACCCACACCACAGCCACGTATGACAAAGTCGCGCGAGGTAAGTGGACTTGAGGAGAAGTTCTCAGGCTTTATTTTTAAGATACAAGCCAACATGGATCCTAAGCATCGCGATCGTATTGCTTTTATGCGTGTGTGTTCGGGCAAATATCAGCAGGGCATGAAAATGCAGCATGTGCGTCTTGCTAAGACTATTAAAATTGCCGATGCCGTTACGTTTTTAGCCGGTGATCGTAGTACCGTTGAGGAGGCAATTTCGGGCGATATTATAGGGCTTCATAACCACGGCACTATTCAAATTGGCGATACCTTTACCGAAGGTGAAGATCTAAAGTACACGGGTATTCCGCATTTTGCACCAGAGCTGTTTCGTCGTATTCGCCTAAAAGACCCACTAAAAACTAAACAATTACAAAAGGGCTTACAGCAATTATCGGAAGAGGGATCGACGCAAGTGTTTTTCCCCGTTAATACTACCGATATTATTGTGGGTGCGGTGGGTGTGTTGCAGTTTGAGGTTGTGGCCTATCGTCTTAAAGACGAATACAAAGTAGAGGCTATCTACGACGCTGTCAATGTTACCACGGCGCGTTGGGTAGATTGTGATGATGCCAAAGAGATGGATGCCTTTAAACGTAAAGTGAGTGATAACCTTGCCATCGATGGTGGTGGACACTTAACTTATTTGGCTCCGACGAGAGTTAATTTAAGTTTGAGTCAAGAGCGCTACCCAGAGATAGAATTTAGAGCAACCCGAGAGCATTAATGCTAACAGCTGTTATTACAGTCGTTTTATCCGTGGGCATCATTTGCTTGTTGCTAGGTATTTTTGTTTGGGTAAAAACACCCTATTATCGAGTCGATGGCGACCGCATGCTCAAAATGCTAGAGATGGTTCTTACGGGCCAAGCAACAGATAATGAATGGCATATGACCTTTGGTATGATAATTCGTCACTCGCCAGAACTAGAAGACATTCGACGGCAATGTATAAAAGTTGAAGATAAATATTTTTTAGGTGAGAGTACGTCAAACTATTTGTTTTCGATCGAGGGCCTAGACGCACTTAAAGAAATACGTGACAAGTTATATAACTTACTACAACTAGCACTTAACAATAAATAGTTGTGATTAAAATCTAATACAACAACTGTACATGGATGTGTAGGATCTACAGCAGTCTTTTTACATAGGCTCGGTATAAAAGCCAGGACGGCTTTTATACAAATATTATAAAGAGTCAGAGAGAAAATTATGGATATGAAATCAGCACCCGTGGCGCGTTTTTTATTAGTGTTGGCAGCTTTTGTGATTGTGGTCGCCGGTATGCGTGCCGCCGAGTCATTACTCGTGCCTTTTTTACTCTCGTTATTTATTGCGGTGATTGTCTCTCCATTACTCAGTTGGTTTAACGGTCGCGGTTTACCTAATTGGTTATCTATTTTACTCGTCGTATTGATGATTGTCGTGGTTGGTTTTTTTATTGGCGTTATTGTTGGGTCATCTATTAATAGTTTTCGAGGTGATCTGCCAGAGTATCAAATACGTCTGGTGGCTTTATCCGATTCGCTACAACAAAAACTAGCGAGCTTGGGTATTACGATAGACCCTAATCAGTGGCGCGATATGTTTAACCCAAGTGCTGCGCTCTCGATGGCGGGTAATACGTTGACATCTTTTGGGAATATAATGGCGGATGGTTTTTTAATTCTATTAACGGTTATGTTTATTCTTGCCGAAGAAGTTAACTTTAGCCAGAAGCTACGCCACGCAGTTCCTGGCGGTCAAAAAACAGTTAACGCCTTAAGTCAGTTTACTTCAAGTGTTAATAAATATATGGCGATAAAAATGATGATGAGCTTACTCACGGGTTTTATCGTGATGGTGAGTTTATTTTTTATCGGTGTCGATTATTTTGTGTTGTGGGGCTTGTTGGCATTTTTACTTAACTTTATTCCTACACTGGGTTCTATTCTTGCCGCTGTGCCCCCAGTGTTACTCGCCATTATTCAATTAGGTGTGCCCGAGGCATTAGCCGTAGGGGCTGTATTTTTTGGTATTAATACGATTATAGGCAACATACTAGAGCCGCGTTTTATGGGTAAGGGTTTAGACCTTTCATCACTCGTTGTATTTTTATCTTTAGTCTTTTGGGGGTGGATACTAGGCCCTGTGGGTATGTTGTTGTCGGTACCATTAACCATGACCGTAAAAATTGCCCTAGAGAATTTTGAAGGGACTTACTGGGTAGCCGTGATGTTGGGGTCTGGTTCTGGGATTAAAGATATGCAGGCTGATGGTGGTAAGCTGGATAGTTTGCCGAAGATAGAAAGGTAAGGATTAGGTTTTTAATTTCATTTTTAATCTCTATAA
>CAXMPB010000128.1:0-8290 GCA_964195035.1 Cellvibrionaceae bacterium
AGAGATGGTAATGCCGGGCGATAACGTGCAAATGGTTGTTACCTTGATTCACCCGATTGCTATGGAAGACGGTCTACGTTTTGCAATTCGTGAAGGTGGTAGAACTGTTGGTGCAGGTGTTGTTGCTAAAATCGTCGAGTAGACTTCGATAGTAGTTGTCTTTCTATTTGTTTTAGAGGGGCATGTTTGTTGGCAGTTAATGCTGATTAGGCCGGGCGCAAGGTGGCCCGGCTTAGTCATTTGTTGGGTGGGACAAATGATAAGTTTATATAGGCCAGTAGTTCAATTGGTAGAGCGTCGGTCTCCAAAACCGAAAGTTGGGGGTTCGAGTCCCTCCTGGCCTGCCATTCATTATGTTGATGATTGGCATTGAAATTAGTTGATAGAGGTATAGGTTTTTATGTCTCTATCCATGTGAAGTTGAGGTTTTAAGTGAGCGAAAAAGCAGGCGCTAACGATAAGAATTATCCATATGGCTGGTTACGCTGGTTGGTTGTAACTGCCCTGGTTGCGGGCGGGATAGTTTTAAATTCTTTGTATGGCGATATGCCAATTCTATACAGAGTGGTTGCATTAGTGATTGTTGCTGCTATTGCTTTATGGATTGCTGTTCATACTGATCAGGGCTCGGCAGTTTGGGGGGTGGTTAAATCCTCACAGACCGAAGTTCGAAAAGTGGTGTGGCCGACCCGTCAAGAGACAAATCAGACAACATTGATTGTCGTGGTGCTGGTTATTTTGATGGCATTTATTTTATGGGGGCTAGATTCCCTGTTGGGGTGGCTTGCCTCTCTTATTATTGGGTAGTTAACACTATGGCTAAACGCTGGTACGTTGTACACGCTTATTCAGGATATGAAAAAAAAGTTGCAGTTGCTTTGCAAGAGCGAATCGACTTGAATGACATGCAGGAATCTTTTGGTGATGTGTTGGTGCCTACCGAAGAAGTTGTAGAAATGCGTGGTGGTCAAAAGCGTACGTCTGAGCGGAAGTTTTTCCCGGGCTACGTCTTGGTGCAAATGGAGTTAAATGATGCTTCATGGCATTTGGTTAAAGATACTCCTCGAGTTATGGGTTTCATTGGCGGTAAGGCTGATAAGCCTGCTCCGATTACAAATAAAGAAGCCGAGTTAATCTTGCAGCGCATGGATGACTCGGTAGAGGCGCCTAAGCCGAAAACATTGTTTGAGCCAGGTGAGATGGTGCGCGTAATTGACGGTCCTTTCAACGACTTCAACGGAACCGTTGAGGAAGTTAATTACGAGAAAAGTCGTCTGCAGGTTGCGGTTTTAATTTTTGGTCGGTCAACGCCTGTAGAGCTCGAATTTGGTCAAGTCGAAAAAGTCTAGTCGATCTGATGGTAAGTTTTATGACGGTTTGCTAGAGGTAGTTAGTTGACCGTTGTGAATATTGGTGATCTTGTGGTGAGTGTTGTTTTTTGACATCCGCACAAAATCTAAAGGGAAGCCATTGATAAATAAAGCCCAGCTTTATTTGGAGGCGTTAATACCCATTTAACTGGAGTTTATAATGGCTAAAAAAGTCGATGCTTATATCAAGCTACAAGTTCCTGCTGGTCAGGCAAATCCTAGTCCCCCTGTTGGTCCTGCGTTAGGTCAGCACGGCGTTAATATTATGGAATTCTGTAAAGCGTTTAACGCTCAGACTCAAGGTCTCGAGCCGGGTGCGCCAGTGCCTGTTGTTATCAGCGTTTACAGTGATCGTAGTTTTACTTTTCAAATGAAGACTCCGCCAGCTGCGTTCTTGTTGCGCAAAGCTGCAGGAATTACTAAGGGTAGCCCTCGTCCAAATACTGAAAAAGTGGGCAAGGTAACGCGTGCGCAGTTAGAAGAAATTGCGACAGCAAAAATGCCTGATCTTACCGCTGCTGATATGGACGCCGCTGTGCGAACTATTGCAGGTAGTGCGGTGAGTGCTGGTTTAGAAGTGGAAGGGGTGGTTTAAGATGGCGAAATTAACTAAGCGTAGAAAGTTAATCAATGAAAAACTCGACACGACTAAGCAATACACAATTGATGAGGCAGTTGCATTAATTAAAGAATTGGCAACCGTTAAGTTTGAAGAGACAGTCGATGTAGCGATTAACTTGGGTATTGATCCTCGTAAATCAGATCAAGGTGTTCGTGGCGCAACGTCATTGCCCCACGGTACCGGTAAAACTGTTCGTGTTGCTGTGTTTACTCAAGGCGATAATGCAGAAGCTGCTAAAGCGGCTGGAGCTGACCTTGTAGGTATGGATGACCTTGCGGCAGAAGTTAAAAAGGGCAATATGGATTTTGACGTTGTGATCGCAGATCCAGCGGCTATGCGTGTTGTTGGTCAGCTAGGTCAGATTCTTGGGCCTCGTGGCCTAATGCCTAATCCTAAGACCGGCACTGTAACTCCAGATGTTGCGACAGCAGTTAAAAATGCTAAAGCAGGTCAGGTTCGTTACCGCGCTGATAAAGGCGGAATTATTCATGGTGGTATTGGCCGTGTAACCTTTGATGTTACGGCGATTAAAGAAAACCTTGAAGCACTGTTAAACGATTTGAAAAAAGCAAAGCCTGCGTCTGCTAAAGGGATTTTCTTAAAGAAAATTACTTTGAGTAGTACTATGGGGCCAAGTGTTGTAATTGATATAGCTTCTCTAGACGTTTAATCGCCTAGTTAAGCTCAAAAGAACTTTGGGGTCTGCGTTTTTTATAGATGCTTTATAAGCCATTTTATAAATAGGCGCAGGCTGTCAAAGACCGTAGGAGCTTTTTTGTTTTATTTGCCTTTCGGGTAAGTTGTTAAGCAAAGGGCTTAATCTGCTTGTTTAAGCTTTTGTTGTATTTAAAGTTTGAACGCAAAGGTAATCCTACGCAGACGGTGAGACCCGATTTGTTGTAGCGTTAAGCGGTGCAATAAATTTTTCACCAAATTAGCTGGTTTTGTAGTTAGCTGTTACCGACTTAGTCGATAGTTTGTGAGTGCAAAATAAGTAGCATTAACGATTAAATCAACTGCTATTTTTAGTAAGTTTTTAATCAAACCCAGGAGACACTCGTGGCATTAGCATTACAAGACAAGAAACAAATTGTCGCTGAGGTTAACGAGACTGCCAGTAATGCTTTGTCTTTAGTTATTGCAGACGCCCGTGGCGTTAATGTAACTGATATGACAGCGCTACGTAAATTGGCACGTGAAAGCGGTGTTCAGCTTCGTGTGGTTCGCAATACTCTTGCGAAACTCGCGTTTTCTGAAACTGAATTTGACTGTGTTAATGAAACGTTAGTCGGCCCGTCAATCTTTGGTTTTTCTATGGAAGACCCAGGTGCAGCGGCTCGAATCTTCAAAGATTTTGCGAAAGCAAATGAAAAATTTGAAGTTAAAGCGCTATCAGTAGGCGGAAAATTATTAGACGCAAGTCAGATTGACGCGTTAGCGAAATTACCAACACGCCATCAGGCGCTAGGTATGCTTGCAAATGTAACGATCGCGCCTGTAACCAAGTTGGTGAGAACTTTCAACGAAGTTCCAACAAAAGTTACACGTGTAGTTGCGGCAGTTCGAGACCAAAAACAAGACGCTGCTTAATTAATTATTACTAATTAATTTTGTGCTTAATATTATTATTTATACTATCGGAGATCTGAGTCATGGCTCTATCTAAAGATGACATTTTAAATGCGATTGCTGAAATGTCAGTAATGGAAGTTGTTGAACTAGTTGAAGCAATGGAAGAGAAGTTTGGTGTATCTGCTGCAGCGGCTGTTGCTGTTGCTGCGCCTGCTGGCGGTGACGCTGGTGGTGCTGAAGAAGTTCAAACTGAGTTTGACGTTATTCTTACCGGAATGGGTGAGAAGAAAGTTAACGTAATTAAAGCAGTTCGTGCTATCACTGGTCTTGGCTTAAAAGAAGCGAAAACTATGGTCGAAAGTGCTCCAGCGACTGTTAAAGAAGGCGCTTCTAAAGAAGATGCTGAAGCTGTAAAAACTCAGCTTGAAGAAGCTGGCGCAACTGCTGAATTGAAATAATTTAGTATTGTGACGAAGCCTTTCTTTATAAGATAGGCTTGAGGCTGACAGGGATTACCTGTCGGCCTTTTTCTGTTTTCAATGGTTACGAGCTTATTGGTGATAATTAAGCAGTCTTAGTGAGTTGTTTTGATTAGAGTTCATGTAGCCAAAACTTTGAATGGAAATAAAATAAATTATTGAACAGAGCGTTTGTTACTTATCTTTTTGTATAAAAAGATAAAGACTAATAAGCGGGCTGTAGTGACAAGATATTAGTAAAACGTATTAAGCATAACTATGTTTAACATGATCGTGCTTTAAGTGGTGTCACAACCCAATTTGTAACAGGCTGAGGAATACAGATGGCTTACTCGTATACAGAGAAAAAACGTATCCGCAAGGATTTTGGCAAATTACCTCATGTAATGGACGTTCCTTATCTGCTGGCAATCCAGTTAGATTCATATAAGAAGTTTACCCAAGAAGATACTCCGCTTGAAGAGCGTCTAGAGTCGGGTTTACATGCAGCATTTAAGTCTGTCATGCCTATTGCTAGCTATTCTGGCAGTGCAGCATTGGAATATGTGAGCTATACCCTTGGCAAAGCTGTTTTCGATGTAAAAGAATGTGTTTTAAGGGGTGCAACTTATGCAGCGCCTCTACGCGTTAAAGTTAGATTGATTATCTATGATAAAGAATCATCTAATAAAACAATTAAAGATATCAAAGAACAAGAAGTTTATATGGGTGAGATCCCGTTGATGACCGACAATGGTACTTTTGTTATCAATGGTACTGAGCGTGTTATTGTTTCGCAATTACACCGTTCTCCTGGTGTGTTCTTTGATCACGATAAAGGTAAAACTCACTCGTCGGGCAAGTTGCTTTATTCAGCACGTATTATTCCCTACCGTGGCTCATGGTTAGATTTCGAATTTGACCCTAAAGATTTAGTGTATGTTCGTATCGATCGTCGTCGTAAATTACCAGCGACTATTCTTTTGCGTGCATTAGGCTTTACTTCAGAGCAAATGCTAGAAATGTTTTTCGAAACTAGCATGTTTGAAGTTAGCAAAGACAATGAATTTTCACTTGATCTTGTACCATCACGCCTACGTGGTGATATGGCTACCTTCGATATTAAAGATGCAAAAGGTAAAGTGCTAATCGAAGAAGGGCGTCGTATTACAGCGCGTCATATTCGCGAGATAGAAAAAGCAAAAGTGACCAAGCTTGTTGTCCCAGAAGCTTATTTGTTAGGTCGTGCTTTAGCAAAAGATATTATCGATAAAGAATCTGGTGAAGTGTTATTTGAGTGTAACACTGAAATAACAGAAGAAGTAATAGCACAATTAATGGAGTCTGGTGTATCTCAGATCGAGACACTTTATACCAATGAGTTAGATCGTGGACCATTTGTGTCCGAGACATTACGCGTCGATCCCTCTCGCACAGAATTAGAAGCGTTGGTAGAAATTTACCGCATGATGCGCCCAGGCGAGCCACCAACAAAAGAATCAGCAGAGGGTTTATTCCAAAACTTATTCTTTAGTTCTGATCGCTATGATCTATCTATTGTTGGTCGCATGAAATTCAACCGTCGCCTCCATCGCGATGCTGATACCGGCGAAGGTATTTTATCGAAAGACGATATCGTTGATGTAATGAAGACTCTTATCGAGATTCGTAACGGCAATGGTGTTGTTGATGACATCGATCACTTGGGTAACCGTCGTATTCGCTCTGTTGGCGAAATGGCAGAAAACCAATTTCGAGTCGGTCTAGTACGCGTTGAGCGAGCAGTTAAAGAGCGCTTGTCAGTTGCAGAGTCCGAGGGCCTAATGCCTCAAGATTTAGTGAACGCAAAGCCAGTCTCAGCGGCAATTAAAGAATTTTTTGGTTCATCTCAGCTGTCTCAGTTTATGGATCAGAATAATCCATTGTCTGAAATTACTCACAAGCGTCGTGTCTCTGCATTAGGGCCCGGCGGTCTTACTCGTGAACGTGCAGGTTTTGAGGTGCGCGATGTACATCCAACGCATTATGGTCGAGTCTGTCCTATTGAGACACCTGAGGGACCAAACATTGGTTTGATCAACTCGCTAGCGACTTATGCGCGCACGAATAATTATGGATTCTTAGAGAGTCCGTATCGTCGTGTTGTCGATAGCAAAATTACTGACGATATCGATTACCTTTCTGCTATTAATGAAGCCGAGTTTGTCATTGCACAGTCATCGGCAACAATTGATGAAAAAGGTAACCTGACAGAAGAGTTGGTTTCAGCTCGTCATATGAACGAATTTACCTTGAAGTCGCCAGAAGACGTTCAATATATGGATGTGTCTCCGCGTCAGGTTGTATCGGTGGCAGCGTCATTGATTCCATTCCTTGAGCACGATGATGCTAACCGTGCCTTGATGGGCTCGAACATGCAGCGCCAAGCAGTGCCAACATTAAGAGCTGACAAGCCTTTAGTGGGTACCGGTATGGAGCGTATTGTTGCGCAAGATTCAGGTGTGTGTGTTGTGGCAAAACGTGGTGGTGTTATCGAAAGTGTCGATGCTGCGCGTATCGTTGTACGTGCTAATCATGAAGAAACCGATGCTGGTGATGCTGGTGTTGATATTTATAATCTCACTAAATACACCCGATCAAACCAAAATACCTGTATTAATCAGCGCCCAATTGTACACGTTGGTGATTCAGTAGCTCTTGGCGATATTATGGCCGATGGCCCATCTGTCGATATGGGTGAGCTTGCCCTCGGTCAAAATATGCGTATCGCATTTATGCCTTGGAATGGTTACAACTTCGAAGATTCGATCTTGGTTTCTGAGCGGGTTGTCGAAGAAGATCGCTTTACGACGATTCATATTCAGGAACTTACTTGTATCGCTCGTGATACTAAATTGGGTAGTGAAGAAATTACTGCTGATATTCCAAACGTGAGTGAAAGTGCGCTTTCAAAATTGGATGAGTCAGGCATTGTCTACATCGGTGCCGAAGTTGGCCCTGGTGATATTTTAGTCGGTAAAGTGACGCCTAAAGGCGAGACACAGCTAACCCCAGAAGAAAAATTACTGCGTGCTATCTTTGGTGAGAAAGCATCGGATGTTAAAGATACGTCTCAGCGTGTACCAACGAGTACAAAAGGTACCGTGATTGATGTTCAAGTCTTTACCCGCGACGGTCTCGAGAAAGATTCGCGTGCTAAAGATATTGAGGCTATGCAGTTAGAACAAGTGCGTAAAGATCTTAACGAAGAGTATCGCATTGTTGAAGCGGCAACTTTTGAGCGCTTATATACCGCATTAATAGGTAATAAAGTGACTAGCGGTAAAGGCGTTAAAAAAGGCACTGTCTTAAGCGCAGAAATTCTTGATAGTCTTGAGAAAGACCAATTGTTTAATTTGCGTATGGATGACGACGGCTTAAACGAGCAGTTAGATCGTGCAGAGGAGCAATTAAAAGATAGCCGTAAAGTACTTGATGAACGCTTTGAAGACAAGAAAAGTAAAGTGCAGACGGGTGATGATCTTGCGCCTGGCGTACTTAAAATTGTCAAAGTCTACCTTGCTATTAAGCGTCGCATTCAGCCGGGCGATAAAATGGCGGGACGTCACGGTAATAAAGGTGTTATCTCGGTAATTATGCCAGTTGAAGATATGCCTTTTGACGAAAATGGCGATCCGATTGATATCGTTCTTAACCCACTTGGTGTTCCTTCTCGAATGAACGTTGGTCAGGTTTTAGAAATGCACTTAGGTCTTGCAGCTAAAGGTTTAGGTAAAAAGATTGATATAATGGTGCGCGAGCAAAAAGCTGTTTCTGAAATCCGCAATCTTCTAGAGGAAATTTACAACGAGATTGGCGATGCCCGTGTTAAAGAAGATCTACCAGGCTTCAGTGATACCGAAATATTAGAGCTGGCTAAAAACTTGGCGGGTGGTGTGCCAATGGCAACCCGTGCATTTGACGGCGCTAAAGAAGTTGAAATCAAGAAGCTACTTAAATTAGCCGGTATGCCCGAAAGCGGTCAAATGACGTTGTTTGACGGTCGTTCAGGTGATGCCTTTAGTCGTGCAGTGACCGTAGGTTATATGTACATGCTCAAATTGAATCACTTAGTTGATGATAAAATGCATGCGCGTTCTACAGGTTCTTATAGTTTGGTTACACAACAGCCTCTCGGTGGTAAAGCACAGTTTGGTGGTCAGCGTTTCGGTGAAATGGAAGTCTGGGCACTTGAGGCATACGGTGCCGCTTATACCTTGCAAGAAATG
>CAXMPB010000129.1:0-4275 GCA_964195035.1 Cellvibrionaceae bacterium
GCCGTTCCATCCTTCACGCCAATAACGATAAAGCTATTGCCCGTGTTGACTTGTATGGGGCCGATGCTGGTGTTGAGATTGTTCTCGCTTAACCCCAAAGATTGGAGAACCTCGGCAGCCGTTACTTCATCTTTTATCCAATCCTCAGGCATCCGATATTTAGGCGCCAATTGTTCCATATACGCAGCTCCATTTTTGATCGATATCTTGCGCGGGCCATCGACGGTTTCTTTTGACGTTTCCCCTTCGGACACACGTCCAAGTTCCGCAAGGTAGGAGAAGGCCGCGATAGTTGCATGACCGCAATGGGCAATGCGACGATTTGGTGTAAAGAAGTCGAGTTTAAAGCCCTCGGTTATCGACTGTGAGACAAAGGCTGTCTCAGACAGTCCAACTTTGGCGGCGATAGAGAGCATATCTGCTTGGCTAAGGTCGTCAGCATCAAGCACAACACCTGCAGGGTTGCCGCCAACGCCGCAAGTGACAAAGCCGTTGACGATCTGGGCTGGAATAGTTTTTAAGTAATCTGGGGTATAATTCATGTTAATCTCCTATGTAGATAAATGTAATAGCATCGATGGATGCAATTTATAGCGATAATCATGACATTGGAACTCATATAAACATGAGAATTATTCATTAATATGGATCGAGCCGAAACCGTTGCTAAGCTGGTTCACTCATCGCCAATGCTTGCTGCAATAGGCGAGGAGTTGAGTTTTACCAAAGCAGCCGAGCGGCTGGGTGTGGATCAGTCTGCGGTAAGCCACAGAATTAGATCGCTAGAAGACACGCTTGGCCACACTCTGTTTGATCGCACTACGCGTCAGCTGCGCTTGACTGAAATCGGAGAAATCCTGTGTCATGCCGCAACGGATAATTTAGCGAGGTGGGATGCTGCGCTTGATAAGGTTGAGCGAAGCCGATCGACAAACTCGATCAGGCTTTCTCTGCCATCTTCACTGGCAATGAGGTGGTTGATTCCTGCTCTGCCGAATGCCAGCGTAATAAATTTGAAGCTATCATTAGATGTGAACGAGGAAGTCGTCGATCTTCAGGCAAATGAAGCCGACGCTGCGATCCGGTTTGGGCCCGGGCCTTATCCTGGGCTTCATTCCACGCACCTCAGCCATTGTTGGATGCAGCCAGTAGCGAGCCCAAACTATCTGGGTGATCGAGGCTGTGATGAAGTGCTTTTAGCCGACCCAAAAACTACATTTCTTGCCGATCGTCGCGGTGAATGCGATAAGACTGAGTTTAGTTGGAGTAATTATTTTTCAAATACGGGATCGGTTAGGGACGACTTTACTCCTGACTACTCATTTGATCGCACAGATCTGATGCTTCAGGCTGTCATTGGCGGGATGGGTATAGGACTGGGTCGAACACTCCTTGTCGAAGCTGATGTCGAGGCTGGATATCTAAAGACTGTAGGTGACCCGATCCGTATGCGCTCAGGTTATTGGTTGGTTTGTTCGCCTAGCTTTGCCGAGTCGAATCGGTTTGAAACGCTATGTGATTGGCTTAAAAGTGAGACGCAAACAACAGTGTGAAAATCAACAAATGGTAATAGTTAGTCACAAGATTTCAAGCGTTATGGTTTATCTAGGCGTCCCTCAATGGTTCGTGTCGTCGTGATTGCAGTCAATCGTTAGCTCTCAATATCGTTTAACTATCGCCTAAAAAAGGCAGGCAGTCTACTCAAATACGGTTCGCATCGCTCCCTTATTTTGGCTGCTGACACGAACGTTAATTTTATAAGGATTACTTTTTTATGCAAGATAAGATCATCATCATACGAGACTACCTAAACAAAGTTCAGACTCGCTGTACCTACAATGCAGCAGCTGAAGCAATAGGTGTTAAGCCGGCCGAATTTAAAAAGCTAATAGGTGATCGTACGCCAGAAAGCTCTTGGTTTGTAAACACTGGTGCTGGAGAGCCATTAGGATACGCTGAGGGCGAAAAGCACCCTGAACTGTATCGGACAAAACGAATTATTAAGTCTGCAGAGATCTTAAGTAGAAATCTTGATCTGTGAAAAAGTAGTGAGACTTCAGCGTATGTTTTTCAAGGGCGCAGTCAGTATTATTGTCGACCACAGATCACCTTAGGATAGATCAACCATGTCTCTATTGTTTAAAGAAATAGATAGCCAAGACTCCCTTTTAGGTGAGATCTCATTGCGCAAACGTCGCATCCCCGCCTTTGGTGATAGAGACATCTATGAAGTTAAACTCGGTGACGAGTTTTTAATGTCGAGCATGTTTGTCGAGGCCGAAGAGGCACTATCTACTCTCGGCTTAGCGGCAGTAAAGGGCGATAAGCTCAGTGTCGTCGTGGGTGGCTTGGGCCTAGGTTACACTGCGGTAGCTGCATTAAAAGACGAACGAATTTCAGAGTTACTGGTGGTCGATGCTTTAGATGCCGTCATTGGTTGGCATAAAGATGAGCTCGTACCGTTAGGGAAAATACTCAATGCGGATATCCGAAATCGCTATATTTTGGGCAGCTTCTTTGATCTAGCCACAGACCCTAGCAAGGGTTTTGATCCTACCGACCCCCTATGTGACAACCCAAATAAAGAGGCTAAAAAGTTTGATGCCATTCTTTTAGACATCGACCACTCTCCCACAGAATTTCTAAATGCTGCTAATGCCAGCTTTTATACAACTGAAAACCTATCGCTCATGGCACAGCAGCTTAAATCTATGGGAGTGTTTGCTATGTGGTCACAAAACCTACCCGAGGCAAGTTTTGAAGCTTTGTTGAAAACAGTGTTTGAGAGCGTCGATTCGCATGTCGTCTCTTTTTACAACCCGTTTCAGGGTGGCGAATCTACGAATTCGGTGTATGTTTGTGTAAAGGGTGCGGCTTAGCTAAACGTTGTGGCACGATATTCCTAGGCGATGGTCACATCATGTTTTAAAATAAGTTATTACGTAGGAATTACTTTATGAGACAATAAGCCATATTTGATTAGATAATGGTCAACATTATTAGTCTTACTTTATATCCGAACCGGTGAATTCGGATATAATTTTCATACTTCACCAAAACAATGAGTAAATACGATGAGTAAAGGTACAGTTAAGTGGTTCAACGCCGATAAAGGTTTCGGTTTTATTACACCTGAAGATGGCAGTAAAGATTTATTTGTTCATCATTCAGAAATTCAAGCGGGCGGTGGTTACGCTACGTTGAATGATGGTCAAGCAGTTGAATTTGAAGTTGGCCAAGGCCAAAAAGGACCTTGTGCAAATAAAGTTGTTCCTATCTAGATTTTAGTCTATTACAAGTAAAAGCAGTGGATGGTTTTGCCTCCGCTGCTTTTCTTGTTAAATATGGGAAGAAAAATGAAATTAACACCTTTTCATTTGGCGGTTCAAGTTCGAGATATTGATGAAGCCAGAGATTTTTATGGCTCAAAAATGGGGCTTGCAGAAGGCAGAAGCGCTAAAGACTGGATTGATTTCAATATGTTTGGTCATCAGTTTGTCGTTCATTTAAATGCACAGTTGGGTAAAACGGGCAAAATTAGTAACATTTCAAACGCGGTGGATGGGCATGGAGTTCCAGTACCTCATTTTGGCGTCGTTATGAACTTTGATGACTGGGAAGTATTTGCCCAAAAAGTCTCCCGATTTATTGATGACTTTGTCATTGAGCCACATATACGTTTTAAAGATGAGGCCGGTGAGCAAGGCACGATGTTTTTTTCAGATCCTTCAGGTAATGCGCTAGAATTTAAAGGGTTTAGAAATATTGAGTTGGAGCTGTTTGCAAAATAAATAGTATGTAAGATGTTATTGCACGCGATGGGTAGCTTGTTGCGCCATTAATCGCGATCACAAAATATGTAAGGTAACAAAGACAGGGGTAATAGTTGTGACCCTCCTTTTAGGTTTGGCTATTGCAGTACATGGCTTTACGAGTGATCCATTCAGTATCCCATTTCAATATTATGAGTAGTTGCCAAAAGACCTTCAGTTATTATATAAAAATGAATCCAAGAACACGAAAAGAATCTTATGTTTTGCTTTAGGGATGTTTTTTACTGCTCTTGGTTCGGTAGTGTTTTTGAGATTAACTAAAAAGAGATAATTATCTGCCTCTAATTATCGATACTGTAACTTATAGCTTGGCGCCACTTTTATTACGATATTTATGTCTCTTTTACTAACAGTTATAGCATCTACATTATTAGCGGGCCTACCTATCGCTTTAGGTGCAGCAATTGCGCGGTTTGATAAAATTGACTCACAGTGGCTTGAA
>CAXMPB010000130.1:0-3735 GCA_964195035.1 Cellvibrionaceae bacterium
AAAGGGTGTATTGATTGTTGAGGTCGGTAATAGCTGGGTAAACCTTGAAGCGGCTTTTCCACAGATATCATTTTTGTGGTTAGAATTTGAGTTTGGTGGCCATGGTGTGATGGTAATGACGAAAGCTGAGCTCATCGCACATAGAGCGTTGTTTGTTTAATTCACGTATAATCCTCAAAAGAATTCTGAATAAATCTAATCGCAAATACTGTATACAGTTAACACTTAATTTGAACGATCACAACTTAATCTAAACGGCCACAATTATGTCAGGTAATACCTTCGGAAAACTATTTACTACCACCACTTTTGGTGAGAGTCATGGCTTGGCACTTGGATGTATTGTTGATGGTTGTCCTCCTGGGCTTGAACTATGTGAGGCAGATTTACAGCGTGATTTAGATCGACGTCGTCCCGGTAAAAATAAATTTGAAACTCAGCGTCGAGAGCCCGACCAAGTGAAAATTTTATCGGGTGTGTTTGAAGGTAAAACTACCGGTACTCCTATTGGTTTAATGATCGAAAATACCGATCAACGCTCAAAAGATTACGGCAATATCAAAGATCAGTTTCGTCCCGCTCATGCGGACTATACCTATATGCAAAAATACGGTGTGCGTGATTATCGTGGCGGTGGCCGCTCATCGGCACGCGAAACTGCTATGCGAGTTGCAGCGGGTGCGATTGCGAAAAAATACCTACAACAGCAGTATGGAATTTTAGTGCGCGGTTGCCTATCGCAATTAGGGCCAATCAAAGTTGATCAAAATATTGATTCATGGGATTGGCAACAAGTTGAGCAAAATCCTTTCTTCTCACCCGATGTCAGTAAAGTGAGTGAAATGGAGTCGTATATGCTCGCATTGCGCAAAGAAGGTAATTCTGTTGGTGCTAAAATTTCGGTGGTAGTCTCCGGTATGATTCCGGGTTTGGGCGAGCCGATTTTTGATCGCCTAGATGCAGAGCTTGCTCATGCATTAATGAGTATTAATGCCGTTAAAGGCGTTGAAATTGGCGCGGGCTTTGATTCGATCGAGCAAAAGGGTACCCAGCACCGCGACGAGATACAAGCCGATGGTTTCCTCTCAAATAATGCGGGTGGCATACTTGGTGGTATCTCAACAGGACAAGATATCATTGCTCATATAGCCCTAAAGCCAACGTCTAGTTTACATATTCCTGGGCGCAGTATTGATGTGCATGGGGATGAAGTTGATATTGTTACAAAAGGCAGACACGACCCCTGTGTGGGTATTCGAGCAACCCCAATTGCCGAGGCTATGACAGCTTTAGTGTTGATTGATCATCTATTGCGTAATCGTGGTCAAAACAACGATGTATCATCTTCTATACCGCTGATTCCTGCGCGGGCACCAAAATAATAGTTGAGATAGCGGATTGATAGCAGGTATTCCTTACTGGCGACTATCCAGTTTTTATTTTTTTTACTTTGCTTTAGTGGGTGCGCTTAGTCCTTACTTCAGTTTATATCTCCATGATATAGGTTTAACTGCACAGTCGATTGGTACCGTTAACGCGGTTATTATGGGCACTAAAATTATCGCCCCTAATCTTTGGGGCTGGTTATGTGACCGTACCGGTAAACGTCTAAGAATCATTTCTATTGGCAGCTTCTTTGCCGTAATGTGTTTTGGAGGATTTTTTTATTGGAAAACATTGCTCCCCATTCTTTTTATTACCTTTTTATACAGTTTTTTTTGGAATGCTGTTTTATCTCAGTTTGATACAGTAACTATTCAATACCTAAAAAAAGACAGCAATCGTTATAGCCAAGTTCGACTCTGGGGCTCGGTGGGTTTTATTGTTACGGTTGTGATTTTAGGTTGGTTGTTTGACTCCGTCTCAATTGAATATTTAATCCCGATTGCTTGGGTATTACTCATGTTTGTGTGGTTGAGTACCTTAACTCTGAAAGAGCCATCAATAGATGCACGCGAGACTGCGGCGATTCACTGGCTAAGTTTATTAAAAAAACCACACATTATTTGTTTTTTTATCGCTGCATTTTTATTGCAGTTTAGTTTTGGTGCCTATTATACTTTTTTCAGCCTACATTTAGAGAGCTTTAATTATTCACGAATGAGTATTGGCCTACTTTGGGCGCTAGGCGTTTTTTGTGAAGTTATTTTATTTATTTTTATTCATCGCTTTATGAGTAAAAAAAATGTTCCTAAAATATTTTTTTGGAGTTTGGTGCTTACGGGTTTTCGTTGGCTAACGATTGCATTTTTTACAGATAGTCTTGCATTGATGATTATGGTGCAAACGATTCATGCGCTGAGTTTTGGCGCATGTCATGCAGCCTGCATTGAACTTATTAGGCAGTTTTTTAGCAAATCAAATATAGGGCAGGGGCAGGCTTTATATAGCGCTTTAACTTTTGGTGCTGGTGGGGCTTTAGGTGCAATGAGTGGTGGTTTTTTATGGGGTATCGGCTCACAATTATTATTTAGTGTCAGTGCCGTCGCCGTATTTGTCGCGGCGGCAGTTGTTTGGTACGGGCTATGTCGCGGCGATATCGATGTATAATAATGAAAACTATAAACAGTGATTAATAGGATTAACGATGGACGATTCTGATACGGTCTCTACAAAAAAAACATCAAATAGCGAGCTGTCGGATATAGAAAAAAGATTTGTTGGTTTGCATATTGCTCTTCCTGAAAGCCGGCAGCTAGATGTACTTGCCGATCTATTCAAAAAACGTGGCGCGAGTCTACTACGTTGTCCTTTAGTATCTATTCACGATAGCCCACATACTCAGTTAATGGAGAGTTGGTTAAAGGATTTTATTGCCTCGCCTCCGGATATCTTTATTGTGTTGACGGGTGAAGGTATAAAGCGTTTAGCTGGTTTTGCCCAGCGTGCCGACATGCTTGAAGCATGGTCAAAAGCATTGGCAAAGGTACATATCCTAGCGCGTGGTCCAAAGCCTAATCGAGTATTAAAGGGGCTAAATTTACAGGCGAATGAGTTAGCACTTGGGCCAACAACCGACGGTATTATTAAGTCGTTAGAGAATAAAGATTTAAGTAACATAAAAATAAATGTCCAACTTTATGGTGAGGATCCAAACGCAAGGTTACAAGATTATCTTAAATGTCGTGAGGTCGCCTATAAAATAGTCGCGCCTTATGTTTATGCATCCGATGTAGAGACAGAAGATGTCGTGAATTTGATTGAGCAATTAGCGGAGAACAAAATTGATATGATTTGTTTTACCAGTAAAGCGCAATATCATCGGCTTGAAATAGTGGCAAAGAAATTTGATTTAGGGGGTTTATTTAAGACGGGCTTATTACAGACTAAAATTATTGCCATTGGTCCCGTCGTTGCTGACCAGTTAACCTCACATGGTTATGAAATAGCCGCAATGCCCGAAGATAAATACTTTATGAAACCAATGGTTATGGCTATAGAAAAATTACTACTTAAAGGCTATGAAAGTAAAAGGGTGAGAGATTAAGAATACAGTTATAGTTAAATGTCTATCCATTAAATAAGAGTGATTTTTTTGCTGATTGATCTTTGCTACTGTTACAGTTTTGTCAAAATAATAACCTTGTGTATATTCTGAATCTAGAATGATGAGTACCTTGGCCCCTTTTATCTCTTCATGTGTCGCTATAATAACTAACTCAAGCTTGTAGTGAACAGGCTGAAGGATCAGAGTCAATTAGCAAAAGCGTTGCCACAATTGATAGCGTGACTCAA
>CAXMPB010000131.1:0-6492 GCA_964195035.1 Cellvibrionaceae bacterium
CTATAAACACAACGCTTGAAGCAGCAGACCGCCTGCCAAAAGGTATAGACCCACTAACACTCGATTCAATAAAAAAGATATTTACCCATGAAAAAGATTTGTATACTGCCGAGCAGATTGGGCAATTAATTGGTTCTGGACGAACAACAGCAAGGCGTTATTTAGAATACCTGACCTCTCAACAAATATTAGTCCCCAACATCAGTTACGGCACTGTCGGCCGACCTGAAAGACGATATTCATTACAGCGAGATAAAACCTAATCTATAATTAATTATCAAATCATTCTCACTGCAAACATATCTGAAAAAACTGCAGATATAACGGGAGATGAAATTACGCAAAAAATAAAACATGGCCAACTTTTAAACCTTGACTGATGCATAAAGCAAAGTAACAAAAAAAAATAGGAAAGTCACCGAGCACAACCTTGTTCGCATTAAGCGCTTTATCCTTATTACCTTTTACTAAAGAGCACCAAGCAGCGAGTAATAAGGCCGTGAGAATAGCCGCACAAAAAAAAGAAACACTCATATTGCCGGCTAATTAAAATCAGCATCCGCCATACTATACTCAAAAATATCATAGAAAATAATGGCTCTAATAAATTGGATTGTTTCGATCCGTAAAAGGGCCTCCTCTACAAACATATGTTTAAACTCTATAGATCGCCACCTCTATTTAAACCAATATATTACTTATTTAATGTCTGGTATAAATTTGACCTGCAAGAACTTTTTACCAACATCTATTAACGTCACATCCTGTAAAAATTCACGCCCAAGAAGAACGGGGTAAACCATGCCACTTCTATCAGCCAAGGTAAATTCTGTTTTCTTTCTTAATTTTTTTCCTAAGCTAGTCGTTAAAGACACGACCAGCCGAATTTTAGGCTCACTGGATGATACCTGCTTAATAAACGCTGTGCGCACAATAGGGGTTTCTATCATTTTCGCTTTTTCTATATCGCGATGCCCAACGATAAATCGGACCCAGTTTTTGCCATCGCGCTCAAAGGGTTGAATATCGACAGCAGAAATAGATGATGTAGTAGCGCCTGAATCAACCCTGGCTTTAAATGACTGGCCTAACTCATGTAAATAAACCCACTCTAGCTCACCAACAATTATCTTATTTTTTTTTACCTCGCTGACCGCACCGCAGGCCTGCAACATAAAAACTAAAAGCAGAGATATTAATTGATGGCAGAGTTTACTCATAGCGTGTAATTACCGGCTTTTATAAGTCTATAAAAATAACGACATTCAATAGGATTATATTTTTTATTAGAAGCTTTAAACAGAGTTGAATATAAAGCTTTTCCCTTAAAAATCATCGCAACAATAATGCGATCACTTTTAGCTCGCAGACATCTTTTTCAATTCAAAAAATACAGGGCTATTTTTTTTTGCATAGCGCAGGCCTTGTTTTGCAAAATGAATAGATTGTTGATTATTATTTAATTTTTTATATGATTTAGTTAATGCCAGATAAAAGCGAGGTTCTTTTCGATTAATGCGCAAACCTCTCTCTGCGGTGTTAATGGCCATATTATAATTATTTGCTCTGTATTGTTGATTAGCTTGCTCAACTAATCGCTCAATAATGGGCACTGTCGTTTTTTGGGCATCTGGCCTAACGGGTTTTACAAGAGCAACGCCTGTCTCTTCAGCTTCATTATTGTTTGCATTCGGTTTATTATTTTTAGATATACTATCAACATTAGTCGACTCTCGAATAGTCACAGGACCCGTAGTCGAGCTACAAGATGCGAGTATCAATGACGCTAAAACAATTATTAATAATGGCTGATTTATAACATTTTGATTTGTTGACATACAAACTTCCTAAGAGCGGCTAATTTTTTAGTACTCATTGACTATATTTTATTTAAACAGCTTTTTAAACCAGCGCGATGTCGCGCCACTCGCAAAATCGCAATTTGTTTTTTGTGTGGGTTCAGAGCCCGCAATAAAAGGCACGAGCTGCGCATTTTTACAACCCTCGGCACTACGTAAACTATTGGCCGAGTCTATCCAATAATATTCGATAGCTTCGGGGGCAGTTTGTGAGATGCCCTGTGTATTTATCCGCCTAAAAACATCCGTCCATATTTTTAATGCGCCACTGCCACCCGTTAAAATCGTTGGTTTATTCTCATCATTACCCACCCACACCACACCTAAATGATCACCACTATAACCGGCAAACCAGCTATCGCGCTGCTGATTAGTTGTACCCGTCTTACCTGCAAGCGCCAGCTCCGCAGACAATTTTTGATAGGCACTACGACCCGTGCCAATACGCATAACTGCCTGCAAGGCATAGTGCATTAAATGACTGTGCTCTACACTAAAACGTGGCTCGCTCGACAACTCATATCGCTGTAAAGGCTTATTGTTCGCGTCCATTACCGAGCGAATAGCACGCAGCGGTGTATAGACGCCATCGGCCGCTAGGGTATGGTATAGACGGCTCACCTCGAAAGGCGTTAATGTAATGGCACCTAATAAGACTGAGGGATAAGGCTCGATATCTTTTTGTAGGCCAGCTTCATGTAAGGTTTGAATAACTCCCTCGACGCCCACTTTGAGTCCTAAGCGTGCCGTTGCTTGATTATAAGAATATGCCAATGCTTGATATAGTGGCAATATTCCATGGGATTTTTTCGAATAATTTTGAGGCGCCCACGCAGAGCCATCGGGTAAATCTACACTCAACGGGGCATCATCAATAATACTCGTGAGCTGATATTTTCGCGGCTGCTTTAATGCGGTTAAATATACAAAAGGTTTTACTAAAGAGCCTATCTGACGTCGAGCATCTAAGACTCGATTAAAGCCACTGAAACGTGGATTAGCATCTCCAACCGCTGCTATGATTTCACCACTACCCACTGCCGTAATCACAGCCGCCGCTTGCAAGCGAGTATTGTTAGATTGCTGATTAAGCGCCTTCATTTGTCTTATAATTGACTGCTCTGTCTCGCGCTGCACCGTCGCAGACAAGGTCGTAAAAATACGCAAACCTTCACTTTGTAAATCCTCAGGTTGATAATCTTGCTGAAGCTGCCTTTTAACAATGTCTAAAAATGCAGGATATTCACCTATTTGCTTTTGCGACGACGACACAATATCTAATGGCCTTGCCAGCGAGCGCTTTAACGTCGCTTGATCAATCAAGCGACTCTCATACATGACATTTAATACGACATCGCGCCTTGCTTTAGCTCGCGTACCTGAACGCCAAGGATTGTAGTATGAAGCTCCTTTTACCACACCAATTAGCAACGCAATTTGATGGGGCTTTAAATTGTTAAGCGGCTGATTAAAATAATGCTGTGAGGCAAGGCCAAAGCCATTAATAGAGCGTGGCCCACTTTGACCTAAATAGACTTCGTTGATATAGGCTTCTAAAATATCCGCTTTTGTATAGTGTATCTCAAGTAAAAAAGACATTGCGGCTTCTTGCAATTTTCTCCACAAGCTACGCTTTTGAGTTAAATAAAAATTTTTAACGAGCTGCTGCGTTAAAGTGCTACCGCCTTGCACAAATCCACCAGCTTTAACATTAGCCAACATTGCTCGGCTAATGCCTTTAATCGATAGCCCGTGGTGATGAGCAAAATTCTTATCCTCAACGGCGATTAATCCCTCTCCTAATAACGGGGGTATTTGTTCCAGAGAGACTAAGACTCGATCTTCCCCATGACTCGGATAAATACTGCCTATCTCTTGTGGTTCAAGCCGCAAAATAAGATCTTCAGCGCCACGTAGAGATGCCACCGTATTACCCTTAAAGCTTATTTGATAGCGCGCTGGAGTATCTATCTGATCCCAAAACACAAAGCCTTTGGAATAAAAAACATACTGCGCACCTTGCTTAACAACTTGGCCGGGCCGAGCTAGCTTACTCACAAAGTCATAGCCTAAGGCACGCAATTCGCGTTCAAACTCTGGCGCGCTAAGCGCTAAGCCTTCATATAACTCTATGGGTTGAGCGTAGACACGCGCAGGTATAGCCCACTTTTTGCCATCAAATTTTTCACGCACTGCAAAATCAAGATAAACCAGCCAAAGTACGCTCGCGACTATCGATATAAATAATATCCTCCAAAATACATAACGCATCAAAGAGCTTTGTTTTTTTGTGTTACGACCACGAGATGGTGATCGACGAGCTTTTTTAGCCATAAAGCGTATAACTAACTAGTTACCATTATTTGTGTTGATCACAGGGATCAGCATATCTGAAAAATGTTAATAATAGAGCCATTATAACCCTAAAGACTTACTTTTTAGTGAAAGCTTCGCTAAAGTGTGGCGCTATATGTACAAGCTACTCAATTAATAAAACTTAGAGTTAAACTAAACATTAAGCTATCAATATAACCACAAGCTAAACCATAACAAATAGGCCAAAATTATCATGAGTCAATACCATATTTACGGCATTGGTGCCGCGTTAGTCGATACAGAAATAGAAGTTAATGATGACGAACTAAAAGCCTTTGGCATCGATAAAGGTGTTATGACTTTAGTGGATGAGAGCAGACAGCATGAGCTCATGGAAAAATTATCGGGTCATTTAATTGCCTCAAAACGTGCTAGTGGTGGATCGGGCGCAAACACTATTATTGCCGCCAGCTATTTTGGCGCAGACACCTTTTATTCTTGTAAAGTTGCCGATGATGAAAACGGCAAGTTTTACATAGGCGATATGCAAGCCGCTAATGTGGCCATGCCTTCCAAAGTACCCAATCAAGGTATCACCGGTAAATGCTTAGTAATGATCACACCCGATGCCGAACGCACCATGAATACATTTTTGGGTATCAGCGAGACAGTATCTAGCGATGAACTTGATCATAATGCCATTAAGAATTCAGCTTATGTTTATATAGAAGGCTACCTTGTATCGTCACAGACAGGACGAGCAGCTGCAATTGAGTGCCGCGAGATAGCTGAATCGAATAATGTTAAAACTGCACTAAGCTTATCTGACCCTGCGATGGTGCAGTTTTTTCACGATGGCCTAACCGAGATGATTGGCAATAAAGTTAATTTATTGTTTTGTAATCTCGATGAAGCGCTCGCTTATACTAAAACAGAAAATATCGATGCTGCAATTCAAGTATTAAAAACAATTGCCGATGAATTTGTGATCACATTGGGCAGCAAAGGCGCGTTGATTTATGACGGCATCAGCACCATAGAAATTGCGCCTTGCGATACTACAGCGATCGATACAAACGGCGCTGGCGATATGTTTGCAGGTGCATTTTTATATGCACTCACACACGGCCATAGTCACGAGCACGCAGGCAAGCTTGCAAGCCTTGCCTCATCAAAAGTTGTCAGCCAGTTTGGGCCACGCTTAAAGCCCGAACAACATAAAACAATACTTGCGAGCATTAAGCCATAAGTAATAACCAACATAAGTCACTATCTATAAGCCACTAAACCTAACTTATTCATAGCACTTTCACTTATAGCCCTTAATTTTGGCACCTAAGTAATTAGGTGCTAATTTTTAATTTTTGCACTCAGCAATGTGGCTATTTTAGTGGAGAACACTGTCAGGTATAATCGCCCCACATACATATACTGTGACCCCATCATGCCTGTAACTATCTCTACCGATAAAACATCTGAATCCGCTGACAAATCATCGCCAAAAGTTGGTTTTATTAGCCTTGGCTGCCCTAAAGCTTTGGTCGATTCAGAACGAATTTTGACCGAGCTACGCAAAGACGGTTACGAGATTGTTCCAACCTATCAAGATGCCGATGTGGTTGTGGTTAACACCTGTGGTTTTATCGATTCAGCTAAGAAAGAATCACTTGATACCATTGGCGAGGCACTTAACGAGAATGGTAAAGTCATTGTGACGGGCTGCATGGGTGCGAACGCCGAGGATATCACCAAAGTACACCCAAACGTATTGGCCGTCTCGGGGCCTCATGCTTACGAGCAAGTTGTAGGTGCAGTGCATGAGCATGTGCCACCCAACAAAGACCACGACCCATTTACTGATTTAATTCCCGCTCAAGGCATTAAGCTTACACCAAGGCATTACGCTTATTTAAAAATATCCGAGGGCTGCAATCACCGCTGTACTTTTTGCATTATCCCTTCAATGCGCGGTGATCTTGTCAGCCGGCCAGCTAACGATGTTCTGGCCGAGGCAAAAGGTTTGGTTAAATCAGGTGTCAAGGAGCTTTTGGTAATCTCGCAAGATACCAGCGCATACGGCATCGACACAAAATATAAATTAGAATTTCACAATGGCCAGCCCATCAAAACCAAAATGCTTGATCTCTGCTTAGCATTAGGCGATTTAGGTGTTTGGGTACGCCTGCATTATGTCTACCCCTACCCACACGTCGATCACATCATTCCCTTAATGGCCGAGGGTAAAATACTACCCTATTTAGACATTCCCTTTCAACACGCCAGCCCGCGCATCTTGAAATTGATGAAGCGCCCGGGC
>CAXMPB010000132.1:0-7225 GCA_964195035.1 Cellvibrionaceae bacterium
GTCTGTAGTTTATGGACGTATTAAAAGTGCCTCGTCACTAAGCGTTAAAGATGTTAAAAAGCAGATTTATACGAATAAAAAAGCGCTCTTATTATTGTCTGATGCAGACCTCCTTTCTTCAACGTCTTCTGTCACAGATTCTCTTTTTAACGAGCAATACCCCTTGCTAACACAAGGTATGTTTTGTGTCTCTCGATTACAAATGAATGGCGAGCACGCCTCGGCAAATGTTATTCACTTTGCGATGTCTTATCATGGTGTCGAGTATGAGTGGTCCGAGTGGATGATAAAGTTCGAGAGCCTGCTAAAGTCTATGTATTGGCAATCGGTTGTCGTTCATTTAGAGACAGAGTTGTCAGGCTTGCACACTTTTAAATGGGAATCTGTTAATGCGAGCCATGTTCCGGGAAAAAATGATTTTAATGTACGTTGCGAATGGGACCACGAAGTTAGTTTTACTGAGTAAAAAATAAATAATTTTTTTTAGTCTATGCAGCTTTAAATTAAATACAATGAGTGGTCGCCCATTTTAATGCGAGAAAAAATAAAAAATATAAAGCCTAAGCTGATCTTCTTTGACATTGACGGCACATTGTTAAATGCCAAAGGTCAATATTCTGCAACGCTAAAGTCTCAACTACAACGTTTAAAAAAAACTGGTTGTAAATTCGCTATTGCATCGGGCAGACCTTCTATTGCGGCTCAATTTTTATTTGATGAGCTAGATCTAAACGCTGCCGGTTGTTTTTGTAGTGGTGCAGAAATATATGACCCCGAAGCACAAAAGCATCTTTACTTGCATATCTTAAATAAGAAAATATTAAATAAGCTCTATGAACGAATCAAAGCACATAATATTTATTATGAATGGTATAGCGCAAAATGCTATGGGTCAGAACATTATACTGAAGAGCCTTATAGAGCAGATCCAAAAAATACAGATATTGCCAAAGACTACGAGGCTCGCGAGATAAGTCTGATTCATAGCCAACATTTGCGCATAAAGCCTAACAATGAATCGCTTCTGGCCACGATTAAAAAAGAAAAGCCGATTACCAAGCTGTTATTAGGCGTTAATAAAAAACAGTCGCCGACATTGTTACAGCGTTTAGTTAAAGATTTTCCCGAATGTGAGTTTGCATTTGCTGGTTTTCTGGCTAAACCTGATTGGCTTTTTGTCAGCGTAATGAGCAGAAAAGCTAATAAACAAGAAGCCTTTGAATATTTATTAAGGCATCACAATGTTAGGCGATCTGAGGTTGTAGCCTTTGGCGACTCGCATTCTGATGAAGTCTTTATTAAATTAGCGGGTCTTGGTGTTGCCATGGGTAATGCGACCGATAAGCTTAAGGCTCTAGCAGATGTAGTGACGGAGCCCTCAAATAACAATGGTGTAGAAAAGGTGTTGGCTCTACTTAGTCGCTGACGATTAACAGCGGTGAACGTGCTAGCATTAAAAAACTACATAAAAAGGGGTATCTATAAAGACTTGTATGTATAGGACCGCAGTAAAAATCGTATTGAAATAATGATGCTCGCACACAATAACAACAAGGGCTTAACCATTGTAACGCCTAGAAAATTGATTTATTGGTAAAGTTTGTTTAACTTAAGTATCAATAAAAACTAGTCATGCTAGAAAAGTTGACAGTAATAACCAAATTAATTGTCCCGCGTTAATCTATGGAGTCTTTTGAATGCAAAACCACCAAACAATTAGTGAAATGTTTAACAGTGTTTGCTTGAGACACAAGCATGCGATTGCCTTCACTTGCCTTGGTAAAGCAATGACCTATGATGAGCTAGATCATTTAAGCGCTGATTTTGCTGCTTATCTTCAGCACCATACAGCACTCGCTCCTGGCGATCGTCTCGTTGTTCAATTACCTAATTTATTACAATATCCCGTTGTTTTATTTGGTGCGCTTCGCGCAGGCGTTGTGATTGTTAATACAAATCCTTTATATACGGGTCGCGAATTAGAGTATCAGTTAAATGACTCGGGTGCCAAAGTCTTGGTCGTACTGGCGAATCTTGCTAAAGCCGCCGAAAGCATTATCGATAAAACACAAATACAGCATGTGATTGTCACAGAAGTAGGTGATATGCATAGTTTTCCTAAACGTCAGTTAATCAATGGCGTGTTACGTTACATTAAAAAGCAAGTGCCAGAAGTCGATTTTCCATCCTCGGTGAGCCTACGTCGTGCTTTGTCTTTAGGTAATCGTGATACTTTCTTTGAGGTGATGCGCGCGCCCGAAGATTTAGCCTTTTTGCAATATACCGGAGGTACAACGGGTGTTGCTAAAGGTGCTATGCTATCTCAGGCTAATCTTTTGGCGAATATGAGCCAAGCTGTCGAGCATTGGGGTGATAGTCTTCAAGAGGGCAAAGAGGTATTTTTAGCACCATTGCCGCTCTATCACATTTATGGTTTTACTATGCATTGCATGGTGCTTTTCTCGCTGGGCTGTCAGAGCGTATTAGTGCCTAATCCACGCGATCTCAATACTGTTGTTGATGCCTTTAAGAAAAATAAATTGACAGGTATGGTTGGCCTTAATACCTTGTTTGTAGCGCTCGCTCGGGATAAAGATTTTCAGGCTCTCGATTTTTCATCCTTAGAAAAGACAATTTCTGGTGGTATGGCGCTCACCGAAGATACAGCAAACACATGGGAGAAGTTAACCGGTAATGGCATTGTAGAAGGTTACGGTTTAACCGAAACATCACCTATCGTCACCTCGAATGACCCTAAAAATCCGCGTAAAAATACCATTGGTGTTGCACTTCCCGATACAGAGCTAAAAGTCATTAACCCCGATGGAGAGGCATTGCCTAGTGGCGAAGCGGGTGAATTATGTGTGCGAGGCCCACAAGTGATGATAGGTTACTGGCAGCGACCTGAAGCAACTGAGAATGTGTTAAATGCCGAGGGTTGGCTGCGTACAGGTGATATTGCCATTATTGAAGACGATGGTTACGTACGTATTGTGGATCGTCAAAAGGATATGATTATTGTCTCTGGTTTCAATGTCTACCCTAATGAGGTTGAAAATATTTTGGTCGCACACCCAGAAATTATCGAGGCAGCAGTTATCGGTATACCCCATGAAGGTAGTGGTGAGATCGTTAAAGCTTTTATTGTTAAAGCTGCAGCCAGCACGCTTGATTTTGATGCGATTAAAAGTTTCTGTAAACAATCTCTTACTGCCTATAAAGTACCAAAGCTTTATGAGTTTAGAGATGAATTACCCAAAACGAATGTTGGTAAAGTGCTACGTAGAGAATTACGTGACTCAGCCAGCGCTAACAAATGATTTATTTGTGTCGTAGTAGAAGGTCAATACAAAGGCATGAATATTTAATGGAAGTCACTATTAATTAATGAGCATTATTCATAATAATACCGGTCTAATTTTATCGGGTGGCGGGGCAAGGGCAGCTTATCAGGTGGGTGTGTTACTGGCCGTTAAAGACATTTTACCGCCACAAAATAACCCTTTTTCGATTATTGCGGGCACTTCTGCGGGCGCTCTCAATGCAGTTTCTCTCGCCTCAACTAGTGATGATTTTCAACAAGGGGTTGAGCATTTACAAAAAATTTGGGGTGAACTCACGCTAGAGCATGTATTCAGAACCGATTGGGGAGACTTGCTGGGTGGTTTATACCGCATATTATGTTCTTTTTTTCGAGAAGGCGTCGATTATCATCGACCATTGAGTTTATTAGATAATTCACCACTCAATCATTTTTTAAAACAAAATATTGATTTTTCGGGTATTCAGAAAAACATTGATCATGGTATTTTAAAAGCTATTTCTGTTGCTGCTTTGGGTTATAGCTCCAGTAAGTCAGTCAATTTCTTCCAAGGCGAAGACGGCCTACAGGAATGGAGCCGAGCGCGAAGAGTTGGTGTAAAAGCCACGCTAGGTATGGAGCATTTGTTAGCGTCATCGGCTATTCCTTGGGTGTTTCCAACCGTTCGAATCAATAAAGAGTATTTTGGTGATGGAGCCATGCGCCAATCGGCGCCAATTAGCGCCGCATTACACTTAGGTGCAGATAAGGTTTTTATTATTGGTGTTAGTGGTAATCGCGCTGCACATAGTAGGCATAACCGACGGATAATAAAGCATGCCCCATCAATGGCTCAAATGGCTGGACAGATGTTGAATAGTGCTTTTATTGATAGCCTTGAATCAGATATTGAAAATTTAGAAAAAATTAATGATTTAGTCGATTTGATTCCAGAGCAAGTACGCAAAGATAATGATCTTTCGTTGCGCTCAGTGAGAAGCCTGGTTATTTCACCCTCTAAAGATATCGATAAAATAGCGGGTAGGCATATCCGTTACTTACCAAAAAGTCTGCGTTTCTTTTTGCGTTCATCGGGTGTTTCTGCCCGTCGTGGTGGCACGGCTATGGCTAGTTACCTACTTTTTACTCCTTCGTTTACCAACGAGTTAATTGAGCTAGGATATCAAGACGCAATGTGGGAGAGAGACAACATTAAAGACTTCTTCGATGAATAAGATTGATGGCTAAAGAGTGACAAATAAGTTATTTATAAACAGATATTGTGCTTATAAAATCCTAATTTCTTTTTATTTGATCAGTCAATAGAGAAAAAAATATGGTGAATATATAGTTGCTATTCAAAAATACTTTTTTATGAAAAAAAAGTATTTACTAGGTGTTAGAAACGATAAATCATCATTATTTTCTTTTTTTTAATAGGCAGCTCCACTTCAATAGCGACTAAAACTCTAAATCACAAATTTAATCATTTTACTCCAGAAGTGATTATTAGCTTGTTGAGAATTCAGAAAAACTCAAATATCAATGGGACCTAAGGCAAGTTAAAATTCGAATAAGTTTTCACAATCCAAGACCTGAGCCCCAAATTCTTTTTTCTGACTTTGCCTCTAAATGGGGCAGGATACAACTGAGTATATAGCATGACTAATAATCCTCTCTGGCGCTGGTTTGACGATATATTTCTCGATATCGGCCGACAGTTTCGATGGTCATACCTACCCCCACTGATGGTTTATCTGGCTGCAGGGGTGTCGGGCTTAACCTCCATTGTCGGCACTTTTTTCATCAAGGATTATCTCGACCTGTCAGCTGCTTTCCTGGCCGGCCTCGCATTCTGGGCGGGCATCCCGTGGACACTAAAGATGCCAATCGGCCATCTCGTCGATTTAATGTGGAGACGCAAAGCATTGCTGGTGTACATCGGCGCCAGCCTGATCGCAATCAGCATTTTGTTGATGTACGGCATTATTGCTCACACCGCAACGATGGCCACCTTTATGAAAGTCGAAGCGTGGTTCGTCATTGCGACAATCCTCGCCCCAACCGGTTATGTACTTCAAGATGTAGTCGCCGATGCGATGACGGTTGAAGCGGTTCCCACTATCGATGAGAAGGGCAATCTCTATCCCGAGCGCGACATCAAGATGATGCATACCACGATGCAGACCCTGGGACGGGCGGCCATTATCGGCGGATTTGTATCCGTTGCCATGCTGAATGTGACGCTATTCGATGGCGTGGAGAGCATGAGCGAGGAAGTAAAAGTCGATGTCTATGCGAAAATTTATCTACTGGCATTGATTATTCCCTTGATATCCATACTCGGTGTAATTCTGGGTGGAGTATTGCTTCGCCGCCGTGCAAGCCAGATGGAAGCATTAGGCCATGACCACAGCAGTATCGATAAATTACTGTTCGCACCTGCCGCCGAGACCTCTCCAAATTGGTGGATTCTAGTTGGTAGCCTAGTGTTTGCCATCTTCACCGTCAGCATGGGCGTGAGTGACGTTCCACTGGCGCAGGAAATAATCTTTATCGGCTCGATGACCATCGTTCTGTTCTTGATGTCTCGCCTGTTACTGGAACTCGAACCCCAGGCACGCAAGATACTGGTAGGAACCGCAATCATCATATTCGTGTTCCGTGCAACTCCGCTGCCGGGTCCCGGGATGACCTGGTTCGAAATAGATGTACTTGGTTTTGACCAACAGTTTCTATCGGTATTGTCATTGATCGCTTCAGCACTGACCCTGCTCGGCATGCTTGTACTGCGCCCGATGATGGCCAAACGTTCTATCGCCTTTATTATCGTCGCCCTCACGCTCGCTGCCGGTTTACTGTCATTACCGAATATCGGACTCTACTACGGTATTCAGGGATGGACTTCAGCTCTCACTGGCGGGGTCGTCGATGCCCATTTTATTGCCCTCATCGACACCGCGCTGGAGTCACCACTGGGCCAGATCGCCATGATTCCGATGCTCGCTTGGATCGCACAGAATGCACCGCCACATCTAAAAGCCACCTTTTTTGCGGTAATGGCATCCTTTACCAATTTGGCACTATCCGCATCGAGTCTCGGTACTCGATACATGAATGAGATTTACACGGTAACGCGAGAAGTGCGTGATCGCGTCACCGACGTAATTGAAACCGGTGCGGATTACAATCAACTGGGAATGCTCTTGATTACTGCCAGTCTTATTGGTTTATGCCTACCGCTGCTTACGGTTTGGTTGATTCAGCGTTCGCCACTGGGCTGGCATCAGAAAGAGAGCTCTTAATGTTAATGATTTCAGATTTTAAGGTTCAGTGGGCATCGAATAATAAAAATAGTCTCGGATAAGTTTGACCGAAAAGAGTCCGGTCTGTGTGAAAACTCTTACTGCGATTTTTTACTGCTAAAGCATTAAGCGGTGACTCTCATGTTCACATTTTTCACATCGTTTTTAACGATTAATTTATTAGTTCTGAGTTTTAACACAGATGTAAATCAACGCTGCCTCTTGCAGTTTTGCCAATCGTAACAAGCCCCAACATAGCAGGATTTGATGATACATAAACAATACCTGACGTTACATCTTGATCCATATTTTATATTCCGATTTATATTAGCTTCTAGCTCAATGGTAAGTAGAGTTGTTTGCTAGATAATTTTTTTGCGGCCTCATGCTAGGATAAGGATTATTCCATGTGGCAAAGCTGGTGATTCAAAAAAGAGCGAAGAAAATAGTTAACGCGACTAATAATACCCTTGAGAAAAGTAGAGGAATGTTACAAAAGGTGGTTTTAAAAGCTTATTATAGTCGGCAGGTTATAAGTGAGAGCTACTTTTATAATTAACGTTACTTTTTTTGCTTGTTTATTATTTGTAGGCTTATATGCTCTTAATATTATACAAAA
>CAXMPB010000133.1:0-7931 GCA_964195035.1 Cellvibrionaceae bacterium
GGTTTAAATAAATGTTTTTATGCTAGTGGTAGATTTCAAATGATTGTAGATTTTAATAGTATTAGCCCGTCGAGTGGATACCACTTGCTAACCCAGACCATTATTCCGCGACCCATTGCATGGATACTGTCCGAAAATGAAGATGGCTCGCTAAATTTAGCGCCCTTTTCATTTTTTAATGCGGTTTGTTCGGAGCCGCCATTATTGATGGTCTCTATTGGTAAAAAGCCTAACGGGGATGCAAAAGATACGCGTCGCAATATGTTGAGTGGTCGGGACTTTGTTGTACATATCGCAAACCTCACTCAAGCCCAGGCATTAAGTCATAGTGCGGCCACGCTGGCATATGGTGATAGCGAACTTGCGATCGATAATCTAGCATTAGAAGATTTTGAAGGTTGTGCCATTCCACGATTGGCTGACAGTCCGGTTGCCTACCATTGTAAATTCTATGATTCGCACATTATTGGCCCAGGTGAGCAGGCGGTTCTTTACGCAGAAGTTGTAAAGCTTTATGTGAACGATGACTTGGTCAATATTAGCAATGAGCGCACGGTAATTGACGCCGATAAAATGAGCCCTTTATCACGCTTAGGCGGCTCTAATTTCGGGGCGTTAAATAAAAGTTTTTCATTGCTTAGGCCTAAGTAGCTGTTAGTTTATATTGAGTATCCGCGGGCTAAAATTATCACTTCAAAATCAATCAGATAAAGGGCTACAAAACCATTGAGTTTGAGTAATAAATGCTCTAAGGTATGCGCCCCTCATTTTAGTTGGGGGTTCGTGCATTGGAAATAATAAGGTTGTTGAAAATGCTGGAGAGTCTTAAAGGCTTTTACAGTAATAAAGCGTCTTAATTACAGTGTATCCTTGTCTCACCTTTTAGTTTAATTGATGCTAAATAGCATTAATTATTAAGGGAGACGTAACCCGTAAGGAACAAATATATGCGTCATTACGAAATTGTATTTCTTGTTCATCCAGATCAAAGTGAACAAGTCCCCGGTATGGTCGAGCGCTATACTAAAGCGATCAACGATGATGGTGGTCAAGTTCACCGCCTAGAAGATTGGGGTCGTCGTCAACTTGCTTATTCAATCAATAAAATTCACAAAGCTCATTACATTCTTATGAATGTTGAATGTGGCGATGTGGCACTTGAAGAGCTAACCACTAACTTCCGTTACAACGATGCTGTATTGCGTCATGTTGTATTGCGCGAAAATAAAGCAATTACTGAAGAATCTCCCATCATGAAAGCTGAGAAAGACAGCCGTGAGCGTCGCTCGCGTCGTGATGATGATGACTCGCGCGCACCAAGAGAATCGGCACCTGCTCCTACCCCTGCACCTGTTGTAGAAGAGCAAGCGCCAGCAGCCGATCAACAGGAGGAGAAATAATATGTCACGTTTTTTCCGTCGCCGTAAATATTGTCGTTTCACCGCCGAAGGCGTTGAGCGCATCGATTATAAAGACTTAGAAACATTAAAAGCATACGTCACAGAAACAGGCAAAATTGTACCTAGTCGTATTACAGGTACCAACGCTAAGTATCAGCGCCAATTGGCGACTGCTATCAAGCGCGCTCGCTTCTTATCACTATTACCATATACAGATAACCACGACCGATAAGGTTGTTGGGGATTGATCATGCGCTCACTAGCTGAATTCATTATGCGTGGGCGCCTGCAAGCCTCAGTCGTTGTTTTGTTTAGCGTAACGCTACCGATACTGCCATTAGCAGCTATCGGTTTAGTGACTTTACGCAAGGGTCCTCGCGAGGGGGCCTTGATGTTAATGGTGGGCATGATCCCTGCGTTAATCGCATGGTTTCTGGGTAAGCCCGTTAGTGTTGTTTTATGGGGTACATTGCTCGGTCTACTTGCCGTGTATATCCCAGCCGTACTATTACGGTTAACCGTGTCGCTTGCGACCATGGTGCAGGCTCTGGTGTTAACAGCAATAGGTTGCGGCCTATTTACCGCTGCTTTTGTACCAGAGTTATTAGAATCATTTGAAAAAATGACATCATTGTTTATTACATTGATGGAGGGTAAATCCCCTGATTCTGAATTGATAGAGCCAAGTGTAGTGGCGTTGTCGGGTTTTATTACGATGGCATTCGCGCTAAACAGTTTGGCTGGTTTGTTGGTGGCAAGGTGGTGGCAGTCACTACTCTATAACCCCGATGGTTTTGGGGAAGAGTTTAGGGCGTTGCGATTATCTATTGGGCCCGCTGGTATATGTGCGATTTTAGTGGTTTTGTTTCACTACTACGGCGTAGATTACAGCTTTTGGGCAACAATATTAGCGATACCACTAATCTTAGCAGCCTTATCGATTGTGCATACTGTGGCTCGACAGCGTAAGTTAAGTAATACGTGGTTAGCGATATTTTACGTATTTGTTGGCAGTTCAAGTGTAGTTTTGTTGTTGCTAGCAGTGATTGGTTTTGCAGATTCTTTGCTAAATATACGTGATCGTTTTTTGGGTAATGATAAATAAATTGAAAGATTATTTGCCCTCATACTTGTTAGGCGATCGCACTTTATATTAATTAAAGTACAAAAAGAGGTTATACGAGATGGACGTTATTCTGCTCGATAAAGTAGGTAAATTAGGTAATGTTGGTGATAAAGTTACCGTAAATGCGGGTTTTGGCCGTAATTTTTTAATTCCACAAGGTAAAGCATTACCAGCAACAGCAGCAAACGTTGCCGATTTTGAAGTTCGCCGTGCTGAGCTAGAGGCAATTGCTGCAGTTAAGCGTACCGATGCCCAGGCGCGCGCGACTAAGTTAGTTGATTTGGCGGTTAAGATAATGTCTAAAGCCGGTGATGAAGGTAAATTATTTGGCTCTATCGGTACTCGCGATATTGCCGATGCAATTACTGCTGCTGGTGTTGCAGTGTCTAAATCTGAGGTTCGCCTACCAGAGGGAGCTCTTCGCGAAGTGGGTGAATACGATATTGATGTTCAGCTTCACAGTGAAGTGACACAAGTTATTAAGCTAACGATTGAAGCTGAATAAGCTTTCGGACGCCTGCCTTAGGGCATACATCTAACGGTTTTATTTGAAATCGGTTTTAAAAGCCCAGTAGTGCAAGCTTCTGGGTTTTTTTATACTTTTAAAATAGGTTGTTAGGTTAAATCAAGCGGGCGGCTTTGCAGTGTCTCTGTTATTATTTGCCTCTTTAGTTTTTTAACCCATTAATTAACCTTTAAGTCGGCCTCTGAACCGACCTCTAAACCGACCTCTGAATTAACCTTTGAGTTAACTATGCTCCAACCGCAACCGTTACCTTTAGATGATATGCCCCATACTGTTTATGATGATAACGAACAGTCTGGGCAGTCGTTGCCGCATTCTCCCGAGGCTGAGCAGGCTGTGCTTGGAGGCTTAATTTTAGCGAATCAAAGCTTTGATGCGGTTGCAGAGGTGCTTAAGCCAGAAGATTTTCATAAAAACAGCCATCAATTAATCTTTTCCACCATGTCGATCTTGTCTGAGTCCGAGCAGCCTCTCGATATTATTACCCTTGCTGAGCATCTATCGCGCAACGACGAGTTGATACGTCTTGGTGGCATGGAATATTTATCGACGATTGTTGCCAATACACCCAGCTCTTCTAACACCGTAGCCTACGCGCGTATTGTTCGCGAGCATGCGACGGTTAGACAGCTTATTACTGTTGCCAATGATATTTCGCGCTCCAGCTATAATCCATCGGGTCTAGATGCGGATGATTTATTACAGCTTGCTGAAAAGCGCTTGCTCGAAATTGCAGAGGGCAGGCCTAAAGAGGGCGGCCTTGAGGCAATGGATGGCTTACTTAAAAATACCATTGAGCGCATTGATGCTTTGTTTCGTTCAAAAGCCCATATTACCGGTGTTAGTTGCGGCTTAACAGACCTAGATCAGCGGACATCTGGTTGGCAAAATGGTGAATTGATTATTTTGGCTGCTAGGCCCTCAATGGGTAAAACGGCACTGGCCTTAAACTTTGTCGAAGCGGCAATGTTTACCCAAAAGAAACCAGTATTGGTCTTTAGTATGGAGATGCCATCAGAGTCGCTGGTGATGCGTATGTTGTCATCCACCGGCCGTATCGATCAAACCAAAATTCGTAACGGACAACTAACCGAAGAAGATTGGCCAAAATTAACGGCCGCCGTGCAAAAATTAAAAGGTGCACCATTATTTATTGATGATACGGCATCGCTGACGCCACAGGATATGCGAGCGCGTATTCGTAGAACGGCGCGAGAACACGGCGAGCCCGGTTTAATAATGGTTGATTATCTACAGTTAATGCAGGTTGTGGGTAATAGTGATGGGCGCACCCAAGAGATTTCAGAGATTTCTCGCTCGCTCAAAGCCCTGGCTAAAGAATATAACTGCCCCGTGATCGCGCTCTCTCAGCTAAATCGTGGTGTTGAGCAGCGCCCTAATAAACGCCCCATGAATTCAGATTTACGTGAATCTGGTGCTATTGAGCAAGATGCCGATGTGATTGTGTTTATTTACCGCGATGATTATTACAATGAGGATAGCCCCGAAAAAGGCATTGCAGAGTTGATTATTGGTAAGCAGCGTAATGGTGAGATTGGTACATGTCGAGCCGCATTTGTCGGTAAATATACGCGTTTTGAAAATCTAGCCCCCGATTATATGGCGCACGAATATTAATTAATCGAACTTGTTAAATAGGTGTTTGCTTGAAAGTACAGATAAGGTATTAGCCAATAACTACTTGTAGAATATTGGCCAATACTTAATGGTCGTCTAAATTACTCTGCAGCAGGCTCGGCGGCTTCAGCGACTGGCGCTTCAGGCTTTGGTACCGGTGCTGTGCGTAGGCCTTCAGCAATTAAGATAGCAACTTTATCATCGCCATTAACAAATTTATTTTTGTTACTTTTTACCGCATAACGACCATCAGAGCGTTTTAAGATGGTGTACTCAGCTGTTTTCTTTTCTACTTTCATATGCCTTTCCTATCAATATTAAATGTATAAATTCCGCCACACTAAATAGTATGGCGGTTAGTGATTATACGACGATGATTTTTTTTAGCAAACGGCATTTTGTACTCATTGTCTACATTGATTATTTATTGGTGAAAGGTGTTAAATGGTCTGGTGTCCATCTCTTAATGGTATTATCAAATAATGTCTTTTAAGCAATCCTTCGTTAATGTACCCATGGATGAACCTTCGGCACCCTATGTATTGATGGATAGCCATTGTCATTTTGATTTCTCTCCGTTTGATGGGCGTCGTAATAAGCTATGGGCCCTGTGTCGCGAGAATAATATTCGGTATCTATTGATTCCGGGTGTTCATCCAGATCAGTGGTTGCCGAGCTGTGAGCTGACGAAAGTATTCATAGGTGTTAAGTGTTCTGCGGGTATTCATCCATGGTGGATAGGTAAACTAGATGATAAAGATCTGTGCGATAAAGGTTTATCTCTAAGTGTTTTAGAGCGTTTAGAGAAAGTATTGCAACAAGAAAACTGCGTAGCAATTGGCGAGTGCGGTTTAGATAAGGCAATAGCTACTGATTTTGAACTGCAGCAAACTATTTTTGAGCAACATGTTCAGTATGCGTGTGAGTCAGGGCTACCGTTAATTATTCATGTGCGTAAAACCCAAAATGAAACATTGCGGCTCTTATCGCGTTATAAGTCTGCAGGCGGCGGTGTGATTCATGGGTTTACCGGTAGCTTAGAACTCGCCAAGCAATATTGGGCGCTGGGCTTTTATTTAGGGGTTGGCGGAAGCATTACGTATCCGCGCGCAAATAAAACACGACAAGCGCTATTGCAAATGCCATTAGAATCACTGCTGCTAGAGACCGATGCGCCCGATATGCCTTTGAATGGTTTTCAGGGCGAACCTAATAGCCCGCTCAAAATTCTTGATATAGCAAAAGCACTTGCTGAGTTAAGGGGCGAGTCTATAGAAAATATTGCACTACAAACGACAAAGAATGCATGTCAGTTATTTAACTTACCCTTTAACAATTAGTTTTGAATTAAAATATGTTTGACCCTGTAAAATTTAAAAAAAACTTTCCGTTATTTAATCAAGTTGAAAATAAATCATTAATTTATCTCGATAACGCAGCGACAACACAAAAGCCCCAGTGTGTTATTGATGCCATCGTTAAATTTTACTTACATGAAAATGGCAATGCTAATCGAGCTAGCCACCGTTTGGCGCGAGCAGCTACTGCAATGATAGAGAAAGTGCGCCAACAGTCGGCTGATTTTTTAGGTGCGGAGTCAAAAAGTGAGATTGTTTTTACAACGGGTGCAACAGAGGGCATTAATTTATTAGCCAGTGGCTTGTCTTACAACTTAGATGAAGGTGATGAGGTGTTGCTCAGTATTGCTGAGCATCACGCAAATTTAGTGCCTTGGCAAGAGGCTGCAAATAAGAAAAAAATAAAAATTGTTTTTTGCGATAATGATTTAAGTGATTTAAAAAACAAAATTACGGATAAAACAAAAATAATATCTACTCTGGTTGCCAGTAATGTACTAGGTACAAGACATTCGTTGGCAATATTTAAAGAGATTAAAAAACAATACCCAAAAATTATTATTATACTTGATGCCTCTCAAATTATGGGACACAACAGTATTAACGTAGGAGATAGTGCTTGTGATTTTTTAGTGTGTTCTGCACATAAATTTTACGGGCCTACAGGTATTGGTTTGCTATACGGGCGGAGTGATAAATTACTAAATTTAAATCCGCTTAAATTTGGCGGTGAAATGATAAAAAAAGTCGGTCGATATAGTAGTAGTTATACCGAAGCTCCACATGTTTTTGAGGCGGGGACTTCATCGTTAGCTGCAATCGCAGGTTTAGGCGCATGTATAACATTTTTAGTAAAACAAGATAGGCGTAAAATTGCTAATTACGAAAAAAAATTAACAAGCTATTTGCATGACAAATTAGTTAAATTAACTGATGTGTATGCAGAAATAAGCATATTAACAACGGCAGAAAATAATATAGGCGTAGCCGCTATTGTCTCAAGACGGTATTCTATGGCTGATGTTGGATTTTGGTTGGATGAGGCTGACATTGCTGTACGTGTTGGCGATCATTGTGCACAGCCATTATTTGAATCATTAGGATTAGAAAGTGCATTGAGGATTTCAATCGCTGCCTATAATACATTTAATGATATTGATGTTTTGTGTAAATCATTGCAAGAGTTTTTAGAAATAGATAAGAATTCTATTAAAGAAAATGAAAAGTGCATGAGTAATAATGACGAGTTATCGTCTGTAAACTATAATGACATAATTGAAGCGGCATCGTGGCAAAGTCGATATAAGAAAATTTTAATGCTCGGCAAGTCAGTAAAGACTAAAGAGTGTTTGCATAAAGATGATAATTTGGTTGCAGGGTGCGAGTCAAAGTTGTGGCTAAACACAGATAAACATTTCGACGTGAATAGTAAAGCGATTTACTATTTTAGTGTCGATAGCAATTCTATTATTGTTAAAGGCTTAGCGGCACTTGTTTTATGTCGTGTAAATGGTAAATCTAAAGAGCAAATAGAAAACATTGATTTTGAATGTTTTTTTAATGAATTAGGCTTAGGTAAGTATTTAAGCGAATCACGGTTTAGTGGTGTACAAGCTCTGCTCACTAACATCTATACAATAATTGATTAATAAAAAAGAATTTTTTAAGAAGGATTTGACAGAAATAAGTTGTTATAAAGTCTTTGTAAAAACTTGTTAGAGTAAGGTTTTGGCAACGCTGCCGACTGTCTCAACTGCTTTGCGAATATCCTCGTTGGGTACTTGAGAGTAGTTGAGTCGTAGGCAATGCTGATACTTATCTGAAGCAGTAAATAATATGCCCGGTGCAATACTAATGTTTTCGCGCGCTAATCTTTCATTTAA
>CAXMPB010000134.1:0-7204 GCA_964195035.1 Cellvibrionaceae bacterium
GGGAATTATCCCAAAGCCCCCCATCGATTTTGTCCTTGGGAAGACTATCGCCGCTCGAAACGCTTCCGATCATTTTAAACAGGTTGTCATTTTTAGCCCATTTATAAACGGTCAACAAACCGTGGGCAAAAAAATAGCCCACATCCTGCAAACTATTGCTTTTATTCACTTTTTTGGTGGAGGCGGGGGGAATTGAACCCCCGTCCGTCAGCACTCTGCCTTTGGCTCTACATGCATAGATTCCGTTAATTAATTTAACCGCATACAGCCCAACGGGCAGGACGTAATTGGCGAACTCAGTTTATTTAGCAACAGTGCCCTAAGCATACACTGCAACGATCCTGTTCTATATGACAGTCTTTAACGCGATACAGGCATCTTGTTAGGGACCGCTAGGACCGAAGTCCTAGAAATGGTTCTGTAAAAACTGCTTACGCAGCTAGTACTTCACCATTGTAGTTAGCATCATTTGCAACTATAAATTTGCAGCTTTGGATTTACGTGATTGGCTACCATCACGACATGCACCTTGGGTTTTGTCACCGGCGTCGAATCCAAATCGCCCCCTTTTCTTTCCAGAACATCCCTTCTCTTTGTTGCACTGCGACTGCGCAATTGCTCACATACTAATTGTATGCTCCACGTTGCTTAGCTTGTGTGCCTCGATTCGAAACATTCTGATTTGACACTTTTTCACGTGATTTTTCGCTGCTCTTCACCACTATACAAGTGCGTTTTGATTATAGAAAATTCACTTATCTATTCTACCGCAGTTTACTTAGTTGTAGTGTGCTTATTTTTATTGTTTTAACGCTGTTTTTTAGAACGGGTCTTTGAGCTATGGCTTTTAAGGCGACAGCATTAAAAACTGTTCGCACACGCTAATAAGATTTTTAGTTTGCTCGGTCGTACCGATGGTAATACGCAGGCCGGTTTTACCTTTGTAAACTTTAGCTCGCACTAGAATATCGCTTTGCTTTAAGTGCTCGGCCATAGCGTCTGCGTTATCAAAAAATGCCCACACGTAGTTAGCACTGCTGGCCCAGTAGCCGATGTTTTTTTCGCTTAACCATACTTCAAATTGTGGCTTAGCGTTTTGCATCACCTCGCCTACATATTGCTCGGTATATTCTGGGTTATCGAGTGCGGCGTTGGCGGCAACGATGGCAAGTTGATTGATATCATAAGGGCCGCGAACATTACACAGCGCATCTATATAGGCGTTGTTTGCTAACATATAGCCAAAACGCAAGGATGGAATACCCCATGTTTTAGAAAACGTACGGGTAATAAATACATTGCTATACTCGGGGTCACTCAGCAGCGCGGCCGAGCTTTGGCGGCTGTACTCGTAATAGCATTCGTCGACTAATATGGCCGCTAGCGGCGCGGCTTTAGCCAGCTGCTCGACCACATTGTTAGTCACCAAAGTACCGCAGGGATTGTTGGGGTTACAGACCACAATAATAGCCGTATTGGGTGTAATTGCCGCGAGCACCTCGCGCAATGGGTAGCCCTGCTCTTTGGTATATTGTGGCTCGATGATGTGCATCGCCTCAACATTGGCGCACTGCTTGTACATAGCAAAGCTTGGGCCGGGGATAATTGCCTCGGCATTGGGCTTAGACACGGCTCTAAAAATAAGGTCAATACCTTGATCGGAGCCGTTGGTGATCATCACTTGATTCGCATTAATACCTGCATATGTTGCTAGGCGCTCGACAATATCGCCATAGGCGGGGTATTGCTGTAGGCGACCATCGCCAATAAAAGCTTGCAGTGCATCTACAATAGGCTGGCTAACTGGCACGGTGCGTTCGTTAAAATCGAGTAGCGTATGGGATTTAGGGTTGCGCCCATCGAGTGGCGGCTTATAAGCAGACATCGCTAAGATATGGGGTTTAATAATGCTCATAAAAAATTCACTCCCACTGACTCTAAAAATTAATCTCTGATAATAAAAAGTCTCTAAAAGGCAATCGTCGTTTTAGAGCACTAGTACTAAATTGTCGCGATGGATCATTTCGTCTTCGTTTTTATAACCGAGTATTGCCTCGATTTTATCGCTGGCTTGTCGGAGAATTTTTTGCGCCTCTTGGCTATTGTAGTTGGCAAGGCCACGAGCTATCTCTTGTCCCTTAGTATCTTTACAACTGACCAGATCACCACGGGTAAAATTACCTGTAATCGACGCAATGCCAACGGCTAATAAACTACGTCCCGATTGCTTTAATACTTTTACCGCGCCATCGTCTAAAATTAACTCTCCACGGCACTGTAACTGCCCTGCCAACCAACGCTTACGTGCCGCTTGCGGTTGTTGATCGGCCCATAAAAGCGTACCTATCGCATCACCTCGGGCAAGCTTAGCAATAATATTATCGAGACTACCGCTAGCAATAACGGTTTGTGTGCCAGAGCGTGCCGCTAGGCGTGCCGCGCGTAATTTGGTGACCATGCCACCACGGCCTAGGCTTCCGCCACCACTGACCATTGCATCGAGCGTGGTATCTCGAGCGTCGACGTTATCGATAAGTACAGCGTCTGTGTTATGGCGTGGGTCGGAGGTAAACAAACCCTCTTGGTCGGTTAATAAAACCAACACATCGGCCTCGACTAAATTAGCTACAAGCGCTGCTAGAGTGTCGTTATCGCCAAAGCGAATTTCATCGGTAACAACGGTGTCGTTTTCATTTACGATGGGAATAACACCAAGGGATAATAATGTTTTTAAGGTGGCGCGTGCATTTAAATAGCGCTCTCTATTAGAGAGATCGTCGTGATCCACTAAAATTTGTGCAGCGAGTAAGTTAAAACGCCCAAACGCTTGCTCATAAGCCTGCACTAAACCCATTTGCCCAATTGCTGCAGCTGCTTGCAATTCATGTACAGATGATGGCCGTTTATGCCAACCCAAACGCGTCATGCCTTCGGCAATCGCACCCGAGGAGACCAGCACGACTTCGATATCACGCGCACGTAAATCGGCAATTTGTGTGGCCCATGCAGCAATGGCGTCTAAATCTAGGCCACGGCCATTATCCGTTAGCAGAGAGCTGCCAATTTTAATCACCCAGCGCTGGGCTGTTTTTATTTGCGGTCGCTGCTGTCTTTGCATCATTTGTTTTTTCATAGAGGTCGTCTAGCTTACTTGTTAACTCAGCTTAGCCGCCATTATTGATCTTAAAAAACACTCTAATTTTAGACGACTATTGATTCTACTTATACTTCATAAATCACTTCGACATCATCGTCATCGTCATCCTCTTCAATGTCGTCGTCAGAGCCTTTACTTTTAGCCGCTAAGCGCCCTGCTTTATATCTATCGCGAAGCTCTTCAATGCGTGCACGCGCCTCTTGCTGCATTTGATGTTGCTCGGCAACTTCTTGCTCGGCTAATTCTGGTTTGTCAGTTTCAGCGACTTTTATTTCTTCTAGGCGCTCCATAAGACGCTGACATAAAACATTTGTGCCTGTTTTTGCAATAGCCGAAATATTAAATGAGAAACCCTCCCAATTTAGCTGCTCGACTACTTCGCGACAACGCTCTTTAATATCATCGGGCACCATATCAATTTTATTGAGCACTAACCAAATTTCGCGTCCTGCTAAGGTCGGACTAAACTTGTCTAACTCTGTAGTAATACTGCGCATATTTTCAACGGGATCCGAGCCATCCATCGGCGCCATATCGACTATATGTAATAATATACGACAACGCGTTAAATGCTTTAAGAAGCGAATACCAAGACCTGCGCCCTCTGATGCGCCACCAATTAACCCCGGGATATCGGCAACCACAAAGCTGCGATGCTGCTGTACTTTTACCACACCTAAATTAGGTATAAGCGTTGTAAATGGATAATCGGCCACTTTAGGTTTGGCAGAAGATACCGAGCGTATAAAGGTCGATTTACCGGCGTTAGGCAAACCTAACAAACCGATATCGGCTAATACTTTAAGCTCTAGCTTTAAGTCGCGATGCTCGCCCTCAGAGCCTTTCGAGGTTTGTCGTGGCGCACGGTTAACACTCGACTTATAACGTATATTGCCAAGCCCATGAAACCCGCCTTGGGCAACTAACAGCAAATGGCCGTCTGTGGTGATGTCGCCTAAAAGCTCGCCGGTCCCGATATCGTGCACCGATGTGCCTACGGGCACCTTCAAGATTAGATCATCGCCTTTGGCGCCAGTACAGCCTTTACCACTACCCGTCTGGCCTATTTTTGCTCGGTACTTTGGCTGATAACGAAAGTCGATAAGTGTGTTGAGGTCGTTATCACCCTGCAGGTAAACACTTCCGCCATCACCACCGTCGCCACCATCTGGGCCACCTTGAGCAATATATTTTTCACGACGGAAACTCAAGCAACCACCTCCACCGTCACCAGCAAAGACGTCGATCTTGGCTTCATCTACAAATTTCATGATGCTAACTCGGTGCTCTCGCACAATTAAAATACGTTAAATAAATGGCCCTACTTACAGCAAGTCACCTCTAGGACAACCTCTTAGCCCTTAACCTAATGATTACACAAATAAAAAAGCCCCGTCTAAGACGAGGCTTTAAGAAGAAGATCAATCATCGAGCTATCAGCTATGCAGAAACCACACTGATAAATTGACGATTTTTAGGACCTTTAACTTCAAATTTAACCACGCCATCAGCTTTTGCAAATATAGTATGATCTTTACCTATACCAACGTTGATACCCGGATGAACCTTAGTACCACGCTGACGAATTAAAATATTACCTGCAATTACTGCTTGGCCGCCAAAGCGCTTAACGCCTAAGCGTTTACTCTCGGAATCGCGACCGTTATTAGTACTACCACCAGCTTTCTTATGCGCCATGAGTTATTACTCCCCTTTCATAAATTCTGTAGCTTGAGCGATCCAATCATCACGCTCAATACGACCTTTAAAATTAAGCTTGTCGTCAAACTCAATAACTTGCTCTGGCGTCCACGCTGCAATTTGTGCAAAAGCTGTGATGCCATTGTCGTTAAGTTTGCCGACTAAAACAGGTCCAACGCCAGAGATCTTAGTTAGATCATCACCGCCGGTAGTCGCTGCTTTCTTAGCGGCCGCTTTAGGCTTAGCAGCCGCTTTTTTAGCTGGCGCTGCTTTAGCACCTGCCGCTAAAATTTCAGTGATTTTAATTTCTGTAAACCACTGACGATGACCTTGGCGTGTCATAGAATGCTTACGACGACGAAACTTGATAATGCGAACTTTATCGCCACGACCGTGAGAGACAACTTCTGCTTTAACAGCAGCGCCTGTTACGTAAGGAGTACCAATAGCTACGTCATCACCTGATGTCACTAATAATACTTCATCAAATTGAACAGTATCGCCTGTTGCAACTTCAATTTTTTCTACTTTAAGGGTTTCGCCCTCAACAACGCGGTGCTGTTTACCGCCTGTTTTAATTACTGCATACATATGTTGTGCTCCATAATGGTATGGACGACGCTAAGTAGCTTGAATAAACTTGTTATCTATTCGATAGAATAGCTGACAAGGCTAGTTAGGCATTTATTGAACTCGAGCCGTTTTTAATAAATTGTGGTCAAAATTAAGGTCGCGAATTATAAGATACTAATACTAGCAACACAACAACTATTACGCCCATATAGCTAGCTTTAGAGCGATTGCTATTGTTCGGTATCAAACAGTACTAAGCCAGTAGCAAACATTAGCAGGCCAACCTTGACAGCTGCCGCTTGTCTCCCTAGCATCTGCAATCAGAATAAGAGTTACTCACTACAGAGCGAGTAGTAAATTTACACGTGAAATGAGCGTAAAAGTTGAACAACTAAAAAAATGCTAACTTATCGATAGCCACATTAGCTAGCGTCTGCCCACAGAATAGAATTTTGCTGTGGAAAAATTAAAATGGTCATCTTTACACCACCAGATGTAGTTGTTTACAATAAGTAGATTCCGGTATCTAGTAGCGCTTATTTATAAATAGGAATAATCATTTTTAGCTCCCCTCGCTACAAGCTATTGATGGATGGGAACTAACTATAGTTTTGCTATCCTATCGACAAACAATAAATCTAATAAAGAAAGAAATATTTCTATGCTATCTTTTCATCAAGCGGTTGCCAACGATTTTGAGTCGGTCAATCAACTTATTCTTAACCAAGCTCACTCGGATGTCGACCTCGTCGAAAACATTGGCCATTACCTCATTAACGCTGGCGGTAAAAGGCTGCGTCCTTTGTTGGTGTTATTGGTCGCAAAAGCACTGGCATATGAAGGCACCGAGCAGCATCGACTAGCGGCTATTATTGAATTTATTCACTCGGCCACACTGCTTCATGACGATGTTGTCGATACGTCAGATATGCGCCGAGGCCGTGCAACCGCCAATGCAAAATGGGGCAATGCGCCCAGTGTATTAGTAGGGGATTTTTTATATTCTCGCGCTTTTCAAATGATGGTTGCCATTGGCGACATGCGAGTAATGGAGATTTTATCCAACACCACCAATACTATTGCCGAGGGAGAAGTTCAACAGTTAGTTAATGCTGGCAATCCAAAACTTAGCGAAGACAATTATTTAGCAGTGATTCATAAAAAAACAGCGGTCTTATTTGAAGCTGCCTGCGAGACAGCCGCCGTTATCGGCAACGCCGATAAGGCAATGCAATCTCAACTAAAAGCCTATGGGTATCACCTAGGCATGGCGTTTCAATTAATTGATGACGCTCTCGATTACACAGGCTCTAGTGATGCACTCGGAAAAAACGTAGGCGATGATTTAGCTGAAGGCAAACCGACACTTCCACTTATTTATGCGATGGAAAATGGCAGCAGTAGCGAAAGTAAATTAATTGCAGACACGATTAAGGCAACCTCTAACAATGATCGCAATGCGCCTGTTGATCCAGATACGCTTGAAGATATTATTGCCATCATTCAAAAAACAGGCGCCATTGCATACACGCATAAAAAAGCTGAATATCATGTTGGCCAAGCTAAGACCGCTCTATTATTGTTACCAGAGTCACTCTACAAGACTGAACTAGAAAACCTTGCTGACTTTTCATTAGGACGCGACCATTAATTTTTTTTGATACACTCATTAAAAAACGCAAGGATGATTCTTTATGGATGCGACACTCGAAAATTTTGCACAAAAATTGCAATCAAGCACACTCCTCGAGTTCTTTGAACAACAGCCTAATC
>CAXMPB010000135.1:0-2998 GCA_964195035.1 Cellvibrionaceae bacterium
AAATTCGCTTTCAAGAAATAGTCGATGCCGTTACCGTGGCCTTTGAGTTGGCGGGCGATCATATTTTTATGAAACAGCGCCGTCGTAACAAAGGCAAACAGCAATATGAAAAAACCAAAGCAGCCTTTGATGAAAATCGTGCTGCACTTGTCATGCATGAAGGGCCGGCATCGCTATTGGTCGATCTATGGTCTTATCTCGACACAGGTTTGTTTTTAGATCATCGACCTGTACGCAAATTAATTGCTCAAATGACTAAGGGAAAATCATTTTTAAATCTATTTTGTTATACCGCGTCAGCTTCGGTTCACGCAGCCCTTGGTGGCGCTAAGAATAGCGTCAGTGTCGATATGTCGAGAACCTATACTGAGTGGGCAAGACGCAATTTTGAGGTCAATGATTTAAACCTAGTGCAACATCAGCTGGTGCAGCAAGATTGCCTAAGGTGGATGCAGGAATGCAGGCAAGGATTCGATGTTATTTTACTCGACCCACCGAGTTTTTCTAACTCAAAAAAAATGGATGCTGTGCTCGATATCCAACGCGATCATGTTGCTTTGATCAAGCGTTCGATGGAATTATTAAACCCTAATGGCACTCTAATTTTCTCCAATAATTTACGTAGCTTTACTTTAGACGATAATGCCTTAGCAGAATACACTGTTGAGAATATTACTGATCAAACCCTTGATCCCGATTTTAGTCGCAATCGTAAAATTCATCACTGTTGGCTAATTAAATAGCGGATTGATTCGGCAGTAAAAAATACTTTTTCATATAACTTTGTGTAATTGTTGTTAAAGCAATAGTTAAAAGAATAGATATTGGATAGCTAAAAAATGTTAATAAAATTAGTACTAATAATGGATAGAAGCAATCTATGAGTAAATCGTTTCAAGTGGTGAGTGAGTTTGAACCTGCCGGAGACCAGCCAAATGCTATTGCTAAACTGACAGAGGGTATAGAAAATGGTTTGGCTCACCAAACATTACTCGGTGTAACGGGCTCAGGTAAAACCTTTACCATTGCCAATGTTATCCAAAACATTAATCGCCCGACGATTGTTATGGCGCACAATAAGACTTTGGCCGCCCAGCTTTATGGTGAGTTTAAAGATTTTTTTCCCAATAATGCGGTCGAATATTTTGTCTCCTATTACGATTATTATCAGCCAGAGGCTTATGTGCCTTCATCTGATACCTTTATCGAAAAAGATGCCTCGGTAAATGAACATATCGAGCAAATGCGTCTTTCGGCAACAAAGGCATTAATGGAGCGTAAAGATGCCATTGTTGTTGCCACGGTATCGGCTATATATGGTTTGGGTGACCCCGATGCCTATTTAAAAATGGTCCTGCATTTAAGCCTTGGCGATCAAATTAATCAACGGGATGTTTTAAGGCGCTTAGCCGAACTGCAATACTCGCGTAACGACACGGTATTTCAACGCACGACTTATCGTGTGCGTGGCGATGTCATTGATATTTTTCCGGCGGATTCAGACAGTCAAGCACTGCGAATTGAATTATTTGATGACGAGGTTGAAAAGCTGACGTTATTTGACCCACTAACAGGTGAGAGTCTACAAAAACTGCAACGTTTTACCGTTTATCCAAAATCTCATTACGTCACACCACGCCAACGTATTGTCGATGCGATTGACGATATAAAAGCAGAGCTTCGCGAGCGTTTAGAGCAGCTGCGTAGTAATGACAAACTTGTCGAGGCCCAACGCCTAGAACAACGTGTTAAATACGATGTGGAAATGATGCAGGAATTAGGTTACACCAACGGTATCGAAAACTACTCGCGTTATTTATCGGGCAGGCCATCGGGTGCGCCGCCACCCACATTGTTTGACTATTTGCCCGATGATGCCTTATTGGTATTAGATGAATCTCATGTCACGGTGCCACAAATTGGGGGCATGTATCGCGGTGACCGCTCGCGTAAAGAAACGTTAGTCGAGTATGGTTTTAGATTGCCATCGGCTCTCGATAATCGACCATTACGTTTTGATGAGTGGGAGTCGTTAGCGCCACAAATGATATTTGTCTCGGCAACTCCACGTCAATACGAGGCTGACCATGCAGGACAAACTGTTGAACAAGTTGTGCGACCAACAGGCTTAATTGATCCACAGATAGAAGTGCGTAAAGCAGATACACAAGTCGATGATTGTATGTCTGAGATTCGTGAGCGTATTGCCGTAGATGAGCGTATTTTAGTGACAGTGTTAACTAAACGTATGGCAGAGGATTTAACCGATTACTTTTTAGAGCATGGTCTTAGAGTGCGTTATCTGCACTCCGATATTGTTACCGTAGAACGTGTTGAAATTATTCGCGATTTACGTTTGGGTGTATTTGATGTCTTAGTCGGCATTAATTTATTACGAGAAGGGCTCGATATGCCAGAGGTTTCTCTTGTGTGCATCATGGATGCCGATAAGGAAGGTTTTCTTCGATCTGAAAGTGCATTAATACAAACCATCGGTCGTGCAGCTAGGCATATAAACGGTAAAGCCATCTTGTATGCCAATAAAATTACCGGCTCTATGCAACGTGCAATGGACGAAACCACACGCCGTCGCGACAAACAAATGGCCCATAACCTCGAGCATAATATTACGCCTGTAGGCATTAAGAAAAAAGTCTCCGACATTATGGCCGGCGCAGTTGTTGTGGGTAAAGGTAAAAAGCGTGGTTCTAAGCAAGAAGAATTTATACTTGATGCCGATGATCAACAAAAACCAATTGTTGAGAAAATTAAAATACTTGAAGAAAAGATGTATCAAGCGGCAAAAGATTTAGATTTTGAAAAAGCAGCTAATATACGCGATCAAATTAAAGAGCTTAAGATGGAGCGGTTGCTTGAGGGTTAGAGATTTAAAGATTCAGATCTTAGGCATTTATTCTATTTCTAAGATGAGATAAGGTTTTTATGTCGAGTATTTACTGTCGTTTAGTCATAAAAATTTAGATCAACTATAACGTCT
>CAXMPB010000136.1:0-7294 GCA_964195035.1 Cellvibrionaceae bacterium
TCATTACTTTTGGCCGACAAGCACCTCTCGTAGTAGAGGTTGGTTTTGGTATGGGTGACTCATTATTGCAAATGGCTATCGCCCAGCCTGAGACAGATTTTATTGGTATCGAGGTGCATCCTCCAGGTGTAGGACGATTAATTAATAATGCTGCGAAGGCGAGCTTAACCAATTTGCGGGTCTATATGGCGAATGCTATAAACGTGCTGGAAGATTTTATTCCCAGTAATTCATTAAGCCGTTTTCAGCTTTTCTTTCCAGACCCGTGGCACAAAAAAAAACATAACAAACGCAGGATTGTTCAACAATCTTTTATGCAGCTAATTAATCAAAAACTACGATCAAAAGGTGTTTGTCATTTTGCAACTGATTGGCAGCCTTATGCAGATTATATGATGGAAGTAATGAATCTTGCCGAAGGTTTTAATAACTGTGAGGATCAATACTGTTTCTCGCCAAAGCCCGACTATAGACCGCTAACAAAATTTGAAAATAGAGGGCAGCGACTCGGCCATGGTGTTTGGGATTTATTGTTTAAAAAAACTGATTAGAGAGATAGCGATTATTAAACATGCCCAACAATGCTTTCTGATAAACTGTAGCTAGCTAAAAGGGTGGGCTTAATCATTAACAATTATTAAAGCTAAGACAATAAAGATGGCTTTGCATTCACCTTGTGATCAATAGCTATTATTTTAAAGTAGTACAGACAAGGAAATAACACTAAAAATATTGTGGATAATGAATTTTATAAAAAACTAGAACCTTTAGCAAAAGGTGCGACGGTCTCTTTAACCGAGGCGGTTGACCAGTTGCGTTTTAATGATAAAGGTTTGATTCCAGCTATTGCCCAGCAGCATGATACGGGCGAGGTGTTGATGATGGCATGGATGAATAAAGAATCTATCATTGAAAGCCTAGCTTCAGGCCATGTGTGTTATTGGTCTCGTTCCAGACAATCATTCTGGCGCAAAGGCGAAAGCTCAGGTAATGTGCAAAAATTAATTGAGATGCGAATAGATTGTGACGGAGACACGTTGCTGTGTGAGGTAGATCAAACTGGTCCAGCTTGCCATACAGACCGTACAAATTGTTTCTATTTGCGAGTGGATAAAGACCATTTATCCGTTGTTTCTAATCCTGTTGAGAAGAGTCAATAACTTTACTGACATTCTCGACTTTAACTAGATAATCTAATATGAACGCATACACAAAACCGGAAATGCCCGATGTGGCGGCGACTCAAACCGCTCAACAAAATGGTACCCTAGACTGGGTAGGAATGAGTAAAATCGCACTGCCGTTGGTTGTTAAAGATAAGCAGCATGGCAATTACGATGCGAAAGCATTTGTCGAGAGCTACGTTAATTTAGTCAGCCCTGATGTTAAGGGTATTCATATGTCTCGTCTTTACTTACTGCTTGCTGATTTCTCGCGAGATGGTGTGTTGACGATGAAAAGTTTGGCGAGTTTTCTTAAAGATAAGCTTGCGAGCCACGACGATATTAGCGACAGCACTTGTATGAAGCTTGAATTTGATTATTTCATAAATCAGCCTGCTCTCAAAAGTAAGTTCAGTGGTTGGAAAGATTATCCGGTTACTATCAAGGGCTTACTTAAGGGCGAGCGCGTTGAGACTGAAATCTCTGTTAAAATTCCCTACTCTTCCACTTGCCCATGTTCTGCGGCGCTTTCTCGTCAAATATTGCAACAGGCATTTTCAGATGATTTTGCAGGCGCAGACACTATCGATAAAGCCACTGTTGAAAAATGGCTAGAATCTGAGCGTGGAAGTGTAGCCACACCTCATAGTCAGAGAAGCTATGCCAACGTAGTGGTAAAGCTCGATGGCAGTCACGAAGATGGCTTTCCGATTAGTGATTTAATTCAAGTAATAGAATCAACATTAAAAACAGCGGTTCAAACAGCGGTTAAGCGCGAAGACGAGCAAGAGTTTGCCCGTCTTAATGGCTCTAACCAAATGTTTTGTGAAGATGCTGCAAGACGTGTTAAAAACGCATTGAATCAAGAACCAAGCTTTGCTGATTTCTGGGTGCGCATAGAACACATTGAAAGCTTGCATGCACATGATGCGGTGGCAATGTGTACAAAAGGTATTGCTAACGGTTATATGCCACTATTGCATCGTTAATGTTTTATCCCTAAATTGTTACTGTGTTCAGTGAGCTTTTAATTTTCTTTATGATCAGCAGAAGCTCATTGATTGACGCAACTATTCAACATATATTAAAAAACATTCACAATTTATCTAAAGGCTATCTAAAGGCTATCTTAGGCGAGGACATTTATGAAAAGAATACTCTTTAGTATTATTTTTCTATTCACTTGTCTGCTGTGCACTTCGCTTCCAATCAACGCCGCCTCCAAAAACCAAGCCTCATTGAAAACTCTTTTAACGACATCTTTAACAACAACTTCAACAACAGCTGTTATAAGTGATCAGCTAAAACGTCCTTGGAGCCTTGCTTTTTTGCCCAATGATAATTATTTGGTGACAGAGCGAAGTGGTGTACTACGCATCGTTAATAAAGACGGTGTTGTCTCTGCTCCTATTCAAGGTTTGCCAAGTATTAGTGCAATTGGCCAGGGCGGTTTGCTAGACGTTGTTTTACACCCCAGATTTAAAAATAATGGTTTTATTTATCTAAGTTATGTTGCCGGGGACTCAGACGCAGGTTATAGCACCGAAGTTATACGTGCTGTTTTATCGGCGTCAATGCCACCAGATACTTTAGCGTCGAGTGCGCAAGACACCTCCTACAAGTCTCGGCAATATACTTTGACCGGGCTTAAAAAGCTTTTTGTGGCTTTGCCAAAAGTTCAAGGTGGTCGTCATTTTGGTGGGCGCTTAGCATTTAATAAAGAAGGATACTTATTTATTAGTTTAGGGGATCGTGGTGAACGCACACATTCACAAAACCTACAAACTCATCACGGAAGTATGATTCGTCTAAGGGATAATGGAGATGTTCCTGAGAGCAATCCTTTTATCGATCATAAGACTGCATTGCCAGAAATATATTCTTATGGTCATCGCAATGTGCAAGGTCTAGCGATGCACCCGATCACCGGGGAAATGTGGTCTCACGAACATGGCCCACAAGGTGGCGATGAAGTAAATAAGCTCGCACCGGGTAAAAATTATGGTTGGCCAGTGATAAGCTATGGAGCCGAATATGGTTCGGGCTTGCCAATTGGTCAAGGTATTAAAGCCGTGGGCATAGAGCAACCTTTATATTACTGGACGCCTTCAATCGCACCTTCGGGAATGGCATTTTTTAATGATGATATTTTAGTAGGCTCATTGAAATTTCAGTTATTATCGATACTGTCCATACCTAAGCAAGCTGCAAATAAACAGACGATAACGGCGCAGCCAAAAAATGTGCCAAAATTATTCGATGAGGTACGTTTTTTTGAGCGTCGCTTTGGCCGGATTCGTGATGTCCGAGTGAAAGATAGTAAAACATTTTATTTGCTAACCGACGCTGGCCGTGGAAAGCTGGTTCGCGTCACTAAAAAAATCCAATAATTCATTTCAACTAATTGACAAGAGAGCTAAAAAGAATGGCGGCAAGCATAGAAATTAATACACCGGACGATTGGCACTTACATTTTCGCGATGATGATTTTTTGCAAGAAACGGTACCTGCAACAGCAAGATGTTTTCAGCGTGCGATAGTTATGCCAAATTTAATGCCGCCAATCACCACGGCCTCAATGGCTATGCAATATAAAGAGCGTATTTTGGCCGCGGTACCCGCCAATAATTCGTTTATGCCATTAATGACTTTGTATTTAACCAACACCACAAGCGCACAAGATATTCGCGATGCCAAGCAAGCGGGTGTCGTCGCTGTAAAATTATACCCTGCTGGTGCAACGACAAACTCAGATGCGGCAGTGAGTGATTTGACGCATTTAGATCCTGTTTTTGAAGCCTTGGTTGAAGAGGAGCTTTTGTTATTAATACATGGTGAAGTCACAGACCATGAAGTTGATATTTTTGATCGTGAAAAACTATTTATTGATCGATATCTTCGCGACATTACAGAAAAGTTTCCTACGCTTAAAATAGTTTTCGAACATATTACGACAAAAGAAGCCGTAGAATTTGTGACGAGCGCATCGCGATTTGTTGCCGCGACGATCACACCACAACATTTATTGTTAAATCGAAATGATTTATTGGTTGGGGGTGTTCAACCACATAATTATTGCCTGCCAGTATTAAAGCGTAATATTCATCAGCTCGCTCTTCAGGATGCTATTGTGAATGGCTCGTCTAAATTCTTTTTGGGTACTGATTCAGCTCCCCATGAGCAACATCGCAAAGAATCTGCCTGTGGCTGTGCAGGGTGCTATAGCGCATGGAGTGCAATTGAACTTTATGCTGAAATATTCGATAACTTAGGGGTGATCGATAAATTAGAAGGCTTTGCCAGTCATTACGGCGCTGATTTTTATGGCCTGCCGCGCAATACATCAGTTATTTCATTAGTAAAAGAGCAATGGCAGGTGCCAGAGCGTCTTGTGTTACCTAATGGAGACAATATTGTGCCGTTCTTTGCGGGCAAGACCTTAAAGTGGCGTTTGAATTCCTAACGCTGAAATTATTGAGTTCTTTTTTGTTTGATGCCTCATTGAGCTAAACTTGATGGAACTAAATTTTATTTTTGCGATCTTTGAAGCGGTTCAAATCTACTTTGACTGCTGGTATCCATGATGGGGTGTTTGTTATACCATTGTTTTTTTTAGCATATAGGCCTTTATCTGATTATAGGCCATGTATCTTTATTACATTAATAAATAAGGTTGTTTCATGAAATTAAAATACTTTATGGTCGGTTGTGTTGCATTATCACTTGCGGCATGTGGTGGTGAATCTGAAGAAAAAGTAGTAGAAGCTGTATCTCCAGAGGGTGCGTTAGAATCTGTAGAGCAGCGTTTAAGCTATATGGTTGGCGACAATATGGCGCAACAATTTGTTCGCGACGGTGTCAAGCTTGATATAACCGCATTAACGGCCGGCATTAACGATGCACTTGCGGGTAACGAGTCGCGTCTAAGCGAGGAGCAAGTTCAAGAAACTATTGCAACTTTACAAGAGCGCGCGCAAAAACGCCAAGTAGAGGAGCAAGCAGAGCAAGCCAAGCTAGCTGCTGAAGCAGTAGAGACAAATGCTATTGAAGGCGCCGCCTATTTAGCAGCCAATAGCACAAAAGAAGGCGTAGTAACGACCGAGAGTGGTCTGCAGTATAAAGAAGTAACGGCAGGTGATGGCGCTAAGCCTAAAGATACTGACACGGTATCGGTTCACTATAAGGGTACTTTAATTGATGGTACTGAATTTGATAGTTCATACAGTCGCAACGCCCCTGCTGTTTTCCCAGTAAATGGTGTTATTCCCGGTTGGACAGAGGCGTTACAACTAATGAATGTAGGCGATAAGTGGGAATTAACAATTCCATCAGAGCTAGCTTACGGCGCAGGTGGAACCGGTGGTACGATTGGTCCTAACGCAGTGTTAGTGTTCGAAGTTGAGTTGCTCGAATTAGTGGTTCAAGAGAAGCCAATTAATATCTCTCAGTAAGCGTACTTTGTATTGTCTAAGATATTATTTAAGTAAGTAGATAAAGCCGCTAGTGCCTATTGCATAATAGGTATTAGCCGCTTTTGCAAAAGCAAGATCAACTGCAGATACACTGGTAGGCTGCCATTTCTTCCTCTTTGTTAATTTCCAAGACTTTATTAATTTGGCGCTGTTAGTGTCTCGTAGCTCGACTATTTGATTTGAGTATGCAAGTAATAGTTGTTGGCCATCTGGGCTAAATTTAGATGTTACGACTTCTAATCCGCGCTTTATCCTCTCGCGCGATAGTGGAATACTTGTTAATATTTTCTTTTCGCGAACATCCCAGATATCAGCTCTGTCGTATTTTGCGGTGCTCAAGGCGAGTCGTCCGTCTGGGCTTAAGCTAACATGTTGTACATCTTCATCATGTGTGATGGATAATATCTTCTGACCCGAATCTACATCCCATACGGCAGTGGTTCTATCTTCTGAGCCGGTGATTGCTATAGAGCCATCATCACTCAAATCCACGCTGCGTACACGGCCTTCGTGGCTGAAGGTGCGTACCACACCACCTCGAATAATATTAAAGAGAACGGCCGTATGATCGGCTTGCCCTAGAAGGGCATAGCGACCATCTGGTGCGAGTTTGGCATCGAGTATTTCTGCTGGTGCCGTCCAAAACCTCGCTGAACTACCATTACTGACATCCCATAAAACAATCGTATGGGCTTCGGTGGTCAGAGCCCAGCGAGTGCTTGGATCAAAATCAGCGCTAATAAGAACACTGGCGTCCCCTTTAGTATGATTCCAGTTGTATAGGCGCTCATTGTCGCTTAGACGCCACAGGCTAACGCCATGCTGTACAGAGCCAATAATGGCATATTGTCCGTCAGGACTTAAAGAGCCGTGATGAATGCCGTTGATAGCAACCTCAAAGCGTTCGCTGGGTGGTGTGTGTGATCCGCAGGCAGTAATCAATAAAAGAAGAAAGCTAAATAAACCGTAGCGTAATAATTTCATAATGCGTTTTTCAGTATTTATAAGGTATTTGTAGGCCTGGCGTCTAAAAAGGTTTTGCTTAGAGTTTTAGCGGCAGGTATTTAATCTCAGCATGTATGATTAAGCGTAGACGAAATTGATTGAAATTGTAGGTGCGGACAGAAAAGAAAAAACCAATAGCACGATAAGTACAATTGGCTTTGATAAGGGTTAAATAGCAGTACTTTAATGATTTTTTGTATATGTCGGTTTTCTTCAAAGATAGGCTAAGTAAGTATTTAGCAACTGCTATTTGTTAAGTGCTAACTACTAATTTGTTACGCAACTTCTTGTTAGTCAACTCTTTAGTTAGGCAACCATATCGGTATGCGAGTCGTGCAGTATTGAGATCATTTCATCCTCAGCTTCAAATCGAGAAGCTAACTGCTGTCCTGTGCTTGAAAGGTCTGCGGCTAATGAAGACATGTCGTCGGTTTCTTGATACTTATCATTAAAGTCGAGAAGCTTCTCAGTCGTCGTATCTATAGCGGTATAAGGCTTTGCGGCAGCTTTGAGAGCATCTTTATCACCAAAGTCGCGACCTTCTTTGATTAATTGATCGTAAACCTCAAAATGGCCTGCAGAGATATAATCCATTAAAATTTGGCAGAAATGTCTGACTTTTTGGCGGTGTTCGCTGTTGTCCTCGTTAAAGGT
>CAXMPB010000137.1:0-9042 GCA_964195035.1 Cellvibrionaceae bacterium
GATCATATTTTTTTAAATGTTCATCGATTTTTTGTAGCACTAACTCTTCGCACAAGTTTAGTGCGCTAAATAAAAATGACCTTGCATTTTTACAGTGCCCTTGCGTTAAAATCCTCTGCCTAAACACCTAAAAATAACAAAAAGTAGGCGCTAGTCCTGCAATAATTATTTTGAAGGATATCGCTTAATGAAGATCTAAATTAATAGCGATAAATTTTATTTTATCTTATGAGGCTAGTAGCGAATGAAAATTTAAAAATTATTAATAGGTGATGACGCAATAACCATTTTTTTTGCGGTGGTGTATCGGCAAGTTAGCTTGAAGCAAGCGCAGCCTTGTCAACAGATTATGTTTTTCTTGGCTTTTCTCAAGCCAATGAAAATTCAGCAATTTCTGGTGGTTTCGATTATAGTTTTGATGGTGGTGTTGACGTCGGCATCTGGGTATTAAATGTTGATTTTGGTGGTGATGCGCCGACAGAAATTGATTTTTATGCAGGTTGTGAGTTTGATTTTACTGACACTGTAAGCCTCGATTTTTTGGCAATCTATTTCATCTATGCAGGTGAATTAGAAGCATTAACTTATTCTGAGTTTATCGCCACGGCAGGCATTGGCGACGGTAATCTTGGCGTGATTTGTTCGTCAGATTGTTTTGGTACTGATACAAGTGCTGTTGTTTTCAATGCAGACTACTCTCTGGGTTTAACCGAGGTGTTAAGTTTATATTTTCACATGGGATATACAAAAGTTGATGACGTTGATGAAGTAGGCTTCGATGGTAAAGGTGATTATGTCGATTATTTTATCGGTTTATCCGCGCCTGTTGCCGGTGTTGATTTATCCTTGGTTGCTTATGGTGCCGATGTTGATGTTGCCGATGAGCGAATTGTATTTTCGAGTGCAAAAACTTTTTAAAAATAGGTAGATGACTTTTTTGTTATGGACTGTTGGCCAGCTGGATATCAATTTTTATTTGGCTGGTTTCTAGGTTTAAGAAAACAGCCAGTTAGGTGTTGTTACAATGCCGCAATGGTCGCACTCGTAGCCAGGTAATTCATTGATTTTCGATTGAAATTCTTCATCCAAATGTGTGTCAATAAAGGCTTGAATGTCATTGTCTTTTTGATTTTCAAGCGCATAAGCCCATAGGTAATGCTCTTCTACAATGGGTGCAAAGCCTAATTCAAAACGACGCGCTGCAGCCTCGACGCCAAAGCCTACATCTGCCATATTGGAGGCAATATGTGCAGCAACTGCCGAGTGCGTATATTCTTGATTTTCGTAGCCTAAAATATCTGCAGTCTTTATCTGTTTGTCGGCAAGAAGTTGTTCGAGTAATTCTCGTGTGCCTGATTTATATTGGCGGTTAATAAAGCGTAAATTATCTTTACGCAAATCCTCTATCTGCGATAGTTTGAAGGGATTGTCAGCCTGAAAAATCAAACCTTGTTGACGGCGAACAAAGCGAATAATACCAAAGCGTTTGGGGTCTAGTAGTTTTTGATAACTCGCCTTTTGAGTAGGTATTGTCATGTCAATAGGTATGTGAAAACCAGCTATACGGCAGCGCCCTTCATTCAAGGCAATCAGCGCATGTTGCGGGGCATGGTACTGAATTTCAACTTGATATTTTTCGGTATATTGCGTCATTAAAGCAACGGCATAACCATGGCTGGCATAAATTTTTACTATCGGGGTGGCATCAAGCATCGTACTTTGCAGCTCGATATTGAGTTCGGTCGCTAAACTTTCCATTTCTGGATGTAGGCGCGCATCAATGCGTTGGTTGCTCCACAACAGCTTTTGCCCAAGTGCGGTGAGTTTTGCACCGCGTCCTTTTTCCATTAACACCAGAGGACTATTAAAAAAGGCAGTACTTTCGTTGAGTAAATTCCAGGCATGACGATAAGATAGGCCACATTCCTTCGCTGCAGCTGTTAAGCGTCCGCGACGATTGATCTGCTCTAAAAGTGGTAAGATTTTTGAATGAAGGCGATTACCATTGCCGTCTTCAAAATCCCACTTTGGTAAAATGTTAATATGCATTAAATATCATATTTTGGTCTTATTTTGTCTATGTTATGGTCAATATACGGTATAAATACTTTTATATACGTTATTAATTTCATATTTATACTGATTTATCACGTGAGTGCTAGTTTTACTGATTTTTAAAAAGCCACTACTGCAGCGCTAATGTTAGAGCCATTGATAGATTGCCGCTAAATACTAAGATCAAATCAATAATGTATGTTGGCAAAGAGTCAATACTAACGAATAAAAAAAAGAGAGATAAGCCGGATGAAACGCTCATCGAATGCAACATCTTCAGGTTCCTTGTCTTTAGAAAAGATGGCCGCTAATTCAGCACAACTGTCGCTTATCAATACACATATAGATAATAACGAACACAGGCTTGGCCCTTTGTTACCACTTTTACATGATATTCAAAACGAGATTGGTTACATCCCCGATATGGCAATTAGTGAGATCTCCAAGCGTTTGAATTTGTCGCGCGCCGAGGTTCATGGGGTCGTTAGTTTTTATCATCATTTTAGTACTAAGCCTCGCGGTCGCCATATTGTCGAGGTATGTTGTGCAGAATCTTGTCAGGCATTAGGTGGGCGTGAATTACAGCAATACGCAAAAGATAAGTTAGGGCTAGATTGGTATCAAACATCTAAAGATGGTGAAATTACCTTAGAGCCAGTTTACTGTTTGGGTAACTGTGCTTGTTCGCCAGCGGTACGAGTGGGCATGCAAATGTTAGGTAGAGTTGATAATGATGATTTTGACGAGCTTATCGATGCGCTAACGACGGTTCCCCTTACCCTAATTTAAGAGTCTTGATTGAACAGTATTGATGGAGAGTCGCTAATGTCTAAATATCACAAACTTTATATTCCACGCGATTCATCGTCGCTCTCGCTTGGTGCCGAAAAAGTCGCAGTTGCATTTCAGTTAGCACTTCAATCTACCAATACGCATAACACAACGATTGTTCGCAATGGCTCTCGAGGTCTTTATTGGTTAGAGCCAATGATTGAAGTCGATACGCCAGAAGGCCGAATTGCTTTTGGTCCAGTTAAGGCACGTGATGTCGATAGCTTAATTGCGCACGGCGCGCTTGAGGGTAAGCGGACTCACCCATTATGTTTGGGTTTGACCGAAGAAATTCCTTATCTTAAAAAGCAGCAGCGTCTTACCTTTGCGCGCGCCGGTATTGTCGATCCCGTTAGCTTAGATGATTACGTAGCGACCGACGGCTACAAAGGCCTTAAACGCGCGCTCAAGATGACGGGCCAGATGATTGTTGACGAAGTCAAAGAGTCCGGCTTGCGCGGTCGTGGTGGCGCAGCTTTTCCAACGGGCATTAAATGGCAAACGGTTCTTGGTGCGAAGTCGAGCCAAAAATATATTGTTTGTAATGCCGATGAAGGTGACTCGGGTACCTTTGCTGATCGCCTACAAATGGAAGCGGATCCCTTTGGTTTAATTGAAGGCATGACGATTGCGGGTTTAGCAGTAGGAGCAACCGAGGGTTTTATTTATTTGCGTGAAGAATATCCACATGCTCACGAAATTCTTAATCAAGCTATCTCGATCGCCGAGCAGAATAATTACCTAGGGGATAATGTATTAAGCTCGGGGCAAGTATTTAATCTAGAGGTGCGCCTAGGTGCCAAAGCGTACATTTGTGGCGAAGAGACCGCCATGCTTGAGAGCCTCGAGGGCAAGCGCGGCATGGTGCGGCCAAAGCCACCATTGCCTGCGCTAGAAGGTTTTTTTGGCCAGCCGACGGTTGTTAATAATGTACTTTCGCTCTCGACGATTGCCATTATCTTGGCCCGTGGCGCTGATTTTTATAAAAAGTTTGGCATGGGCCGCTCTCTCGGCACTATGCCGTTTCAATTGGCAGGAAATTTAAAATACGCAGGCCTTGTCGAGATCGCATTTGGGATTACCCTGCGCGAATTACTCTTCGATTTTGGCGGTGGTAGCCTTAATGGCCGCCCCCTGAGAGCTGTGCAAGCCGGTGGCCCTTTAGGTGCGTATTTGCCAGAGCTGCAGTGGGATGTGCAAATGGATTACGAAGCGATGGCGGCTCTTGGTGGTGTACTCGGACACGGTGGCATTGTCGCCTTTGATGATAAGGTCGATATGTCTGAGCAAGCGCGTTTCTCTATGGAGTTTTGTGTTGTTGAGTCCTGTGGTAAATGTACGCCCTGTCGGATTGGATCAACCCGTGGAGTGGAGGTGATTGATAACATTCGCGCCGGCGTTGATCGTGATAACAACATTGAATTGTTAGAAGAGCTTTGCGAAACCATGGTTGACGGTTCATTGTGTGCAATGGGTGGCATGACGCCGTTTCCAGTGCAGAGTGCGCTGAAGCATTTTGCTGAAGATTTCTCTTAATAGTTTTATTGATGAGTGTCTGAATTCGGCAATAACTAAAAAGTAGTAATATTATTGAAATAGCCATAAGGCTGCTAAAGGTGACTTATGTTACAACGCTCTGATACCGTTAACTCCGATTCGTCTGGTCTAAATTCTCTGCCTAAAGCAACTGCTGCGCTTATATTCGATCCGCGCACAGATAGTGATCCTGATAAAGACTATGGCACGCCTGCACCGACGAATGACCCAACAGCTTTAGTCGAGTTAATTAGCCTGCGCATTGATGGTAGGGAAGTTCGCGTACCCAAAGGTACCTCGGTATTACGTGCTGCTGTCATGGCCGATATCAATATTCCTAAATTGTGCGCGACCGATAGCCTTGAGGCTTTTGGTTCTTGTCGTCTATGTTTAGTGCAAATCGAAGGTCGTCGTGGCTATCCTGCGTCTTGTACCACACCTGTTGAGGCGGGCATGAAAGTTAAGACGCAAAACGATAAGCTGGCTAAACTACGCCGCAATATTATGGAGATGTACATCTCTGACCATCCTCTCGATTGTCTAACCTGTGCTGCCAATGGCGATTGTGAGCTACAAGATATGGCCGGTGTAGTGGGCTTGCGTAATGTGCGTTATGGCTACGATGGCGATAATCATTTAGATGCCGTAAAAGATGAATCTAATCCATATTTCACCTTTGATCCTAGTAAATGTATTGTTTGTTCTCGCTGTGTACGAGCTTGCGAAGAAACTCAGGGTACCTTTGCGTTAACTATCTCATCGCGTGGTTTTGAATCTAAAGTATCTGCTGGTCAAGATCAGTCCTTTATGGATTCTGAATGTGTCTCTTGTGGTGCTTGTGTGCAAGTTTGCCCAACGGCTACATTGACTGAAAAAACAATTATCGATAAAGGCCAGCCCGAGCACTCTGTGATTACAACTTGCGCCTATTGTGGTGTAGGTTGTGCCTTTAAAGCTGATATGAAGGGCGATGAAGTTGTGCGTATGACGCCCTGGAAAGGCGGTAAAGCAAATCGCGGTCACTCCTGCGTTAAAGGTCGTTTTGCCTTTGCTTATGCCACTCATGCTGACCGTATTACTACACCAATGATTCGGGACTCGATTGATGAGCCTTGGAGAAAAGTCTCTTATGAAGAGGCTTTTGATTTTGCAGCAAGTCGTATCAAAGGTATTCAAAAAGAGTTTGGTCGCAACTCAGTAGGTGGTATTACGTCTTCTCGTTGTACCAACGAAGAAACTTACCTAGTGCAAAAAATGGTGCGGGCGGCCTTTGGTAACAATAACGTCGATACCTGCGCGCGTGTTTGTCACTCGCCTACCGGCTTTGGCCTAAAGGCAACCTTTGGTGAATCAGCGGGTACGCAAACCTTTGATTCCGTCGAAAAAACCGATGTAATGATGGTGATTGGAGCAAATCCAACAGATGCTCACCCCGTATTTGCCTCGCGCATGAAAAAACGCCTACGTGAAGGCGCTAAATTAATTGTGGTTGATCCTCGTCGTATTGATCTTGTCAGTGGCCCGCACGTAGAGGCGAGTCATCATTTACAGTTATTACCTGGCACCAACGTCGCTTTTATCAATGCGATGGCTCACGTCATTATTGATGAAGGGCTAGAATCATATGAATCCATTAAAGAGCGCTGTGATATCGAATCTTTTGAAAAGTGGAAGCGCTTTATCAGCGATAAAAGCCACTCGCCAGAGGCAACCGAGCAATACTCAGGCATACCCGCGTCAGAGTTGCGTGCTGCGGCACGCCTCTTTGCATCGGGTGGCAATGGTGCTATTTATTACGGCTTGGGGGTGACAGAGCACTCGCAAGGTTCAAGCATGGTGATGGGTATTGCAAATCTTGCGATGCTAACCAATAACATTGGTCGTGAGGGTGTTGGTGTCAATCCACTGCGCGGCCAAAATAATGTGCAAGGTGCTTGTGATATGGGCTCTTTTCCACACGAGTTACCAGGCTATCGGCATATTTCTGGTGACGAGGTACGCGGTCAGTTTGAAACAGCATGGAAGGTAAGCCTTGACCCAGAACCGGGTTATCGTATTCCCAATATGCTTGATGCAGCCATCGAAGGTACCTATAAGGGTTTATATGTACAAGGTGAAGATATTGCACAATCTGACCCTGATACACAGCACGTGGAAGCAGCGCTTAAAAATCTCGATTGTTTAATCGTGCAGGATATTTTCTTAAATGAAACCGCTAAATTTGCTCATGTGTTTTTACCGGGATCAAGTTTTTTAGAAAAAGACGGCACCTTTACCAATGCTGAGCGTCGTATTTCTCCGGTACGCAAAGTGATGGAGCCACTGGGCGGCCTGGCTGATTGGGAGGTAACGCTAGGCTTATCAAAAGCACTGGGGTATTCGATGCCCTATAACCATCCATCAGAAATCATGGATGAGATAGCCTCGCTAACACCGACCTTTAAGGGCGTGAGTTATGAGCGCCTAGATCAAGAGGGCTCGCTACAATGGCCATGTAATGATGAGGCGCCAAATGGCACGCCCATTATGCACATCGAAGAATACACACGCGGTAAAGGTAATTTTGCGCTAACACAATATGTACCTACTGACGAGAAGGTCACTAAACGTTACCCAATGTTATTAACAACGGGTCGTATTTTGTCTCAGTACAATGTTGGTGCGCAAACTCGACGTACAAAAAACCAGACTTGGCACCAAGAGGATGTGTTAGAAATTCACCCTCATGATGCAGAAGATCGCGGTATTGATAATGGCGATAAAATATCGCTAGCCAGCCGCTCGGGCACTATATTTTTACGCGCTTTAGTGACAGCTCGCGTGCAGCCAAGTGTGGTGTATACGACATTTCACCATCCAGAAACAGGTGCCAACGTTATCACCACAGATAACTCAGATTGGGCCACTAATTGCCCTGAGTATAAAGTGACGGCAGTTCAGGTTAGCAAAGTGATCAATGCTGAGGATACGTCGCAATGGCAGGCGCAATTTGCCGAGTTTACGAAAGAGCAATTAGCACATCTGGAAGATTAGTTAATTGTTTTATGACTAAAACTCAGAGTCGAATGTTACTAAGTTAAGGAGGTGTAGCAGCGCTTTTCTCCCGCTCGTCATTCCCGCGAAGGCGGGAATCGATGCTGAATAATAGCGCCATATCTGAGACGGATTTCCGTCTTCGCAGAAATGACGATACATTGGTATAACGGTTTAATATAGGCTTAACTTTGTGATATTCGAGTAGGCTCTATGGTTATAAAAAATATCATTTAATATGACAATTAAAGACACTATGAGAACTAAATTGACTATTGATAAGTCGTCAGAAAATGAAGAAGGTACTCGAAGCCATAAGCTAATTGTGCGTGGCCCCGATACCTCTTTTGAAAGTAGTGACCAAATTGCTGAAGAAAAAGCAGTAGCCATGGTTTATAACGGTATTAGTCATGCAGTAATGATGGCAACACCTCTTAACCTCGAAGATTTAGCCTTAGGTTTTAGCTTAACTGAAGGAATTATTAATGATAAAAGTCAGTTTTATAGTGTCGATGTTGTTCGATCAGAACTTGGTTTTGAATGCCAAATAGAAGTGCCGAGTGCTGTTTTTATGTCGCTAAAGCAGCGTCGTCGGTATTTAAGTGGTCGAACCGGTTGTGGTATTTGTGGGTTAGAATCTTTAGAGGCGGTAGCGCCTGACTTACGTTTAATTAAGCCATTGTCAAAGCAATTACCTGCCACTCAATTACCAAGCTTTGATGTGGTTGGTAAAGCGTTAAAACAGTTACAAGACCAGCAAGAGTTGCGGGCCAAATGTGGTGCTGTTCATGCGGCTGCATTGGCTGATCATCAAGGTAATATTGTTTTGTTAAGAGAGGATGTGGGTAGACATAATGCACTTGATAAATTGCTTGGCTCGCAAGCTAATAGTGCTCGCGAATATAAAGAAAGTTTTATTGTTATCTCTAGTCGCGCCAGTTATGAAATGATTTATAAAACCGCCGTAATAGGCATTAAAACACTGGTGGCAGCATCTGCTCCAACAGCGATGGCAATAGAGCTTGCCCAGCAGGCAAATATGAATTTAATCGGTTTTGTTCGAGAGGGCCGACAATTAATTTATTGCCAAGCACGATAGCATCTAAAATACAGAGTCAAGGTTAAAAAAAAGAATAGCGATGAGGAATAAATGTGAGTAAAAATGAATTAGGTCACCTGATTAAAATGGCTAATCAGATAGCATCTAATATTGGCTTAGGCGCGACAGAGGATGAAGCTGTCGATAAAGTAGTTAATCATATTAGTTTGTTTTGGGCGCGCCCAATGCGCGAAAAAATTTGTGCCCATATGCAAGCCTCCGCTGACGACTTAAATCCTATTGCGACTAAAGCTTTGGTTCAAATAAAGGCTCAATTATAGTGCTTAAGAATAGTGCACAAGAAACTTATCAAAAATAGTTTTTTGATAAGTCTTTTTATATTAACGATCTGTTCTAAATACGAATTAGGTCATTTAAATAATGAATTCTGATGATCACTTTCGGGGTTTAGTGTCGTATCTAATTGCCAGTATTATTGAAATGTTAAAAACAGATAATGCTATTTTTCCTAATAGCTTAATGGTTAA
>CAXMPB010000138.1:0-4509 GCA_964195035.1 Cellvibrionaceae bacterium
AAGCACTTGCTTCAAATAGTTTGGCTTATAGCGCGTTAATTTGACCGTTTAAGCGACTTTTATGGCGTGCTGCCTTATTCTTATGGATAATTCCTTTATCTGCCATGCGATCGATTACAGGCACTGCAACTGCGTAAGCTGCATTAGCTACTTCTTTATCGCCTGCTGCAATAGCGGCAATAACTTTTTTGATCTGTGTACGAACCATAGAGCGCAAGCCGGTATTGTGCTTGCGGGTTTTTTCGTTTTGAATCGCACGTTTTTTCGCTTGAGGTGAATTTGCCACCGTTGAGCTCCTATATAATAATAAAATTCAGTTTTTTGAGCCATTTGTTTGGTGGTTTGACACGCTAATGTCTAGCCGGCCCAGATTCAGGGGCGGAATTATGCCAGTTGCTAGAAGTTTGTCAACCATTTAAGTCCCGCTTTTTCACCTAGTTATCGCAGCTATCGCTTGCAGCGACAACTAGGAGGCGGTCCAAGAATGGAAACCCACTGCGCAAAAGCGGGCTTTGGCCAGATTTTGGGCTGATTTTCGGTCAATAGCGCCACTATTATGTATGGTCAAAGTGTCAAAAAAATCTGACTCAAAACCGCTATCCGCCGTAATGGCTTCTATTATCTGATTGTCGTCTGGACAGGCAGGCCTGTGAGGTTTTGTGTTAAAGGTGTTCAATAAACTAGGCCTTAGTCGCAGCAGGTTGTTCCTATAAGTCCGATAGGCTTAATCTTGATCTAAGCGCTCGGTAACGGAGTGAGCGCTATTGAGCTTAAATATAATATCAGCGTATTTTGGTAGTGTTGCCAGCATATGGACGGTCAGCCGCTGATAATGCTGAATAAATCGTTGTAACTCGGTTTCAGTCATGACACCTGCATTGCTATTTGAGCTTGTCTCATTAAGTATGGTTTTGGCTCTTAGTTTGTTCTCTTGTTTTTGTCGCCAGCTATAGACGCAATCAAAACTCGGAGCTTTAAGCATAATAAGTTTATCTAGCCGTTCAAATATCGGTAAATAGTCTTCTGTAATTGCCAGATTAATGTGATTGCGCCAAATACTTTGTGAATCTTCTTTTTGCTCTAAGCTGTTAATGGCTTGACTTAATTGTTGCGGCGTCTGTGGTCTAACGCCAACACACCAGCCTTCTAGTAGAATAATATCAACAGGTTTTTCAGTGGTTTCCCATTCACTTTCTTCGTGTCTATCATCGGTGCTTTTATCAAAACGCGGAATGATAACCTTAGTCTCGCCTAAAGAGAGTTTTTTAAGAATGTTGCCCAGTAGGGCGGTATCGTGTGTGCCGGGCACGCCTCTGGTTAATAATAAAGGGTGAGTATTGGTGGCGCTTTGCTGTCTTTCATTTTTTGTCTTATAGAAGTCATCGATTGAAAGGTTGGCGACATTTTTGTTGAAAAGCGTGCTAAAAATTTGGCTCAGCAATAAGGCCAATGTTGACTTTCCGCTACCTTGTGAGCCGTTAATGCCAATAATGAGGGGCTTGTTGTCATGACTTGCTTTCTGTTCGTGAATGATTTCATCTGCTAGAGGGAAGAAGTATTGTAGAGCGAGGGTTTTATAAGTCTCGGGTAGATTTTCTTGGGTGCAAAAAGCATCGAGTAATGTTTGTCTAGGTTGATTAAGGCACTCTGAATTATGGGTAGTCATTATTTGTCACTATATTGTTTAGGTTTACGGCGATTGTGTGTAATAACTAATGTTTTTAAAAAGGTATCATGAAAGGGTTACTATAACGCTATGAATCGATATCATTTAGCTAGCAACGATACCGTTTAGCTACAAAAAGATACTATTATGTGAAAGGCTATTACACAAGGTTTCGCTCGGCAGCGCTTTCTTTTATAGTGCAGGCCGTTTTTCTGTTTTATAACAAGATTGTCATTTATGTAGAATACCTTTAAAAGCAATCTTTCACTGAGTGTGTGTTTACGAATCAATAATGAGTGCTATCGATAATAAAAAAAATAAAGCGGGTTTGTTGCGCGCCGGCCTCATCGTCAGCATCATGACTTTATTGTCTCGAGTATTAGGCTTGATTAGAGACGTTGTGTTTGCCTCGTTTCTCGGTGCATCAGCTGGGGCAGATGCCTTTTTTATTGCATTTAAGATTCCCAATTTTTTACGCCGCCTATTTGCAGAGGGAGCGTTTGCTCAAGCCTTTGTGCCGGTTTTATCTGAATATAGAGAAAAAGGCTCGCACGAAGCCGTTAAAAATCTTATTGATAGGGTCTGTGGTTGCTTAGGCTTAACGCTTTCATTGCTAACCGTGTTGGTGGTAATCGCCGCACCTGCCGTCGCGTTTGTATTTGCTCCCGGATTTTGGAATGATCCTTATAAGTTTGATTTGGTGCAGCAAATGTTGCGCATTACCTTTCCTTATTTATTGCTCATTTCGTTAACAGGTTTTGCTGGCGCGATTTTGAATAGCTATGACCGTTTTGCAATTCCAGCCTTTACGCCGGTATTATTAAATATTTGCCTGATTATTACGGCTGTTTGGATCAGTCCTTATTTTCATCAGCCCATTATTGCACTTGCCTGGGGTGTATTAATTGCGGGTATGATTCAACTGGCTTTTCAGATTCCTTTTTTATGGAAATTAAAATTACTACCAAGCCCCAAGGTTGATTTTAAAGATGATGGCGTAAAGCGTATCTTGTTATTAATGGCGCCTGCTATTTTTGGTGTCTCTGTGTCCCAAATAAATTTATTGCTCGATACAATGTTAGCGTCGTTCTTGCCAACAGGCAGCATCTCTTGGTTGTATTATTCAGATCGATTAGTCGAGCTGCCTCTAGGAACAATTGCCATTGCTATCGGCACGGTTATCTTGCCAAGCTTATCGCGCGAGCATGTTAATAAAAACTCTGATCAATTTAGCTTAACAATGGATTGGGCACTGCGTTGTATTTTATTAATAGCCATACCTGCAGCCATTGCATTAATGATTTTATCGGGCCCAATATTAAGCACTTTATTTGAACATGGTGAAACCAATGCTACTGATATAGCTATGTCTTCCTTAAGTCTTAAAGCGTATGCCCTGGGATTATTGGCTTTTATGTTAATTAAAGTATTAGCGCCGGGTTATTTTGCTCGCCAAAATACTAAGACGCCCGTAAAAATTGGCATTATTGCAATGTTTGTAAATATGATACTTAACTTAGTACTAGTAATTCCATTTCATTTTTATTGGCAAATCGGACATGTTGGGCTTGCTTTAGCAACGTCACTAGCGGCATTTTTAAATGCGGGTTTATTGTACCGTGGCCTTAGAAAAGACAATCATTACCAGCCTGCAAAAGGCTGGAAAATTTATCTTGCAAGAATAATTGTTGCAAATTTATCAATGCTGGCGGCTTTGTTATTGATGTTAACCCTTTTTAGTACGTGGTCAGATTTCTCTGCCACACAGCGCGTGATGAATATCAGTTTTATTTGTGGCTGCGGATTTCTTGTCTACGTAAGCGTATTGTTTTTGACGGGCTTCAGGGTAAAAGATATAAAAAAGAGGTAGTTCAAAAACATATTGGCGGAATGTATCGCTATGCCTAAAAGGGCAAAACTTGTTTCAGACAAGCTTTTTTGCATTGCTGCCATCCATGGCGGTCGTATAGGTAAGGGGCGATAGCTCGACGCTGTAGTTTTGCCAATGTTTAATTCTTATCGATAGCTCATGTTCATTACACTGTAATATTTGTCACCCTATAATAAGTCGATTTTAGGTTTGTTGACATTGCTCTGGAGTTTCTTCACTCTTATTAAGGGGTAAGCGACACCCCGTAAGGCGGCAGCCCAAGTTTCGCATCCCTAGACTTATTTATTTTTAAGGATCTAATTATGCCGTCTTTAACTCAAATTACTGCACCTCAATTATCGCGCTTATTGGGTGCGTCTAAAGCGCCAACAGTTATTGATGTGTGTATCGATGACAATTTCAATAAAGACTCTCGCCTAATTCCTACGGCTCTTCACTATTTTTTTAAAGACCTCGAAGCCCTTGTTGGGTATCTAGGCTGCAAACATGTCGTTGTTGTTTGTCAAAAGGGGCTTAAGCTTAGCCCGGGTGCGGCTGCATGGTTGCGATTGAGGGGCATGCGTGTAGAAAGCCTGGAGGGTAGAAATTTAGCCTCGCGTGACGCTGACCAATCGCTTATTTCTGTCGCAAAAACCCCCGAGCTAAATCACGTGTCACAAAATATATTGAACCATCGCGCCTCCTCATCATGGGTGATGCGAGCGCGAACAAAAACAGACCGAATTGCTTGCCCTTGGTTAATTCGCCGTTTTGTAGATCTCACAGCACGTCTTTTATTTGTTGGCGCTTCAGAAGTAAAATCTGTTGCTGAAAAATTTAATGCTATTCTCTTCGATGTCGACGGTGTGTTTTGGCGTCACCGTGAATATCAATGTACATTTGATACGATAATTGACGAGTTGGTGCTCGATACCGATGATATTAAAAAGCTCGCTGTGATTATTCGAGGTGC
>CAXMPB010000139.1:0-2975 GCA_964195035.1 Cellvibrionaceae bacterium
ATAACCGAGCTTTTCAGTAAAACAGGCTCTATAAGTAAAATCCTTGCCTATACTTAATAAAACATGGCATTCCCTTACAGTACTAAGCGCATTTTAGTTGATATTATAAATGGTGAAATATGCTATATTTAAACCTACACAATAAAAACATCATATGGCTCATACCCATAAGGCGATAGGCCTATAAAGTTTCTCTTATACTAATATTAGTCGTTAATTATGCTCTACCCCGTAGCTGAAGATACACCATTAAGCGAGATTCTACCCCGATATCAGTGTTATTTTCGGGTACTACTGAGCTTTTCTGCAAGCGCTGCACTGATTGGTAAATATATATCTGATCAGAATTTTATGCATACTGAGACGCTAGTAATAGCCGGCGTAATGATGGTTTATTGCGCATTCACCTATTGGTTCACCCTACTTCGCAACAAACAAAAGCCCACTAAATCGATCTGGTTCTCTTTAGCCGATGGCTTTATTATCATGCTTGCCATCAGTGAGCTTGATTACTCGCCTTGGCCAAGCATTCTATTACTCACATTATTACAGTTTAACGCACTCTCTAAAGGCGGCATTAAGCAGGCCTTTGAAGTTAATACCGGTGTTATATTGGGCCTCCTTGCCGGCATTTTCTTATTAGATAATCAAACCGTCAACTTAGAACCCAACAGTACCTTAAACAATGTTGTGCTGATTTGCGCCTTTGCCTACCTATGTATTTACGGCGCGTCTTCTTATCAATATTTACAGCAATTACTGATATCCAATACTGCCTATAAAGAGGACAGTGAAACCTATCGAGTGCAAGTTTATAAATTATCTCGCTATATTCCTGCGCCAGTAACAGCCATGATTCGCGATAAGAATCATAAAATTTTAACCGAGCGCAAACGTATTACCGTCTTCTTCTCAGACATTGTGGGCTTTACCGAGCTTAGTGAAGATCTAGAAGCTGAGACACTGACTGAATTACTCAATAACTATTTATCTGAAATGAGCAAAATTGCCAATCACTTCAATGGCACCGTTGATAAATTTATGGGCGATTCCATTATGGTGCTATTTGGCGATGATAGCGAGACTAGCCAAGGCATTAAAAAAGATGCCATTAAATGCGTTGCGATGGCTTTAGAGATGAGTAAGCGTATGCAGGAGCTTCAGGCTCATTGGACTGAACTCGGCATTAAAAAGCCACTACAAATACGTATTGGCATTAACTCGGGTTATTGTACCGTTGGTACATTTGGCACCGACAAAGATCTAGATTACACAGCACTAGGCGTTAGTGTTAATTTAGCAAGTCGCTTAGAATCTGCGGGAAAACCCGGTGACATTTTGATCTCTCACGAAACGTGGTCTCTTATTAAAGACGTGATTTTATGTAAAGACAAGGGCCAAATTAAGGCCAAGGGATTTACCTATCCCATTCAAGTCTATCGCGTGATTAATTTTCGCAAAAATTTAGCCGGAAAACAAAATTATCTTTCTGAAAGTATGGAAGGCTTTTCTATGCATTTAGATTTAGAAAAAATAAAAAATTATGAGCAAGATCAAGTTATCGATAAATTAGAACTAGCAGCTGAGACATTGCGCAATAAAAAAATTCACTAAGCCGTTATATCAGAGATGATTTGGACCTCGATCATATAAAGTTGCTTGGGATGCCGGGGTCGCCCGGCGGCGATAAAAGAGATTTGTTTGCCCAAACCTCTCTTAACTCTAAAGGGCACCCCTGATACATCGGCCTGCGGCAAACCATTAAATACGTGAGAAATAACAGCCGCTGTTGCGGCTCGACCATTTTTGCGATGCAAAAAAAGGTCTCAGACAGTGCTCACTCTACTCTGTTATTACTAACACATTTAAGGCGATTTCTACGGGGGTTTAGAATCAAAAGACACAATCAATGTTTTTCAGATAACTGAAGTATAATCTCCCTTTATTCAAGCTGAATGTTAATAAAAATAATGGGTTAATTCAACAGGACGTTGACTTAAAGCGTCTTGTCACATGGGCAGGTTTTTTGCTCCTGCATTTTTCAAGTACCCTACATCCTGTAGGGCAAGGGCTTGAATCTGGGATGTGTTTCTTTGATTCGCTCTATTGCTCATACAAAGAAATGAACTCGCCCAAAGGCGAAATTATTTAATCTACAGCAAGAACATTTCAATCTGGAGGGGGCCACAGTTCAGCTCATAATGCCGGGGCGCCCGGCACTCTGTAATACCTATTGTCGACGCGTTCTCAATCGCAAATTTTTAAACGGCTGTTCGGGATTATTTAATGAAACTCTTATCGGGTTAATGTCCAAACCACCCCTACGAGTATAGCGCGCATAAACGGCTAAACTAGTCGGCTTGCATTGTTGCTTTATATCAAAAAATATTTGCTCAACACAATTTTCATGAAAGTCTTGATGCTCTCTAAAAGATATTAGATAAGCTAATAAATTCTCGCCTTTAATTTTTGGACCAGAGTACTGAATAAAAATTGTCGCCCAGTCAGGTTGATTTGTCACCGGGCAATTAGTTTTTAATAAATGGCTATATAGCATGTCATTTTCTACTGTAGTAGCTAATATAGTTTCTTTACTCGCGTCTTGCCCTGCTTTTTTGTACTCGTCTTGAGTGGCACGCAACAATTGTGCTTCGGGATGATAATGTTCAACGCTAATGTCACACTCATCAATACAGTACCCAGGTAAAATATCAATCGCTAGATTATCAGCATCATCTAAGTCATAAAACAATATGTCAAGAGCACCCGCGGCGGCTGCACTCAAATCTTTAAGCATAACCAGTTTAACGTCACGCTCTGAATTGAATTTAGTTTGATTAAATGAGTTTAAATAAAGCTTAAAGGATTTAGATTCAATAATATTGATGGTGTCATGACTAAATATAAATTCTACTAAGCGCAGCTGCGGCTTACCTTGAGCATTTAACCAAGAGACTTCGTAGCCCTTCCATATA
>CAXMPB010000140.1:0-3237 GCA_964195035.1 Cellvibrionaceae bacterium
AAAATAGTTATTTTAAAAATATCTAGGTAACTTTCAGCATGCCAGCATCTACAATAAAATCAATAATGTCTTGAAGACCTTGTTTTGTTTTTAAATTAGAAAAGACAAAGGGCCTATCGCCACGCATTTTTTTTGCATCGCGGTCCATCACTTCAAGCGATGCTCCAACCATGGGAGCTAAATCTATTTTATTGATAATTAGCAAATCTGACTTGGTGATACCTGGCCCACCTTTACGTGGAATTTTATCTCCTGCAGATACATCGATTACATAAAGGGTAAGATCCGATAATTCGGGACTAAAGGTAGCGCTTAGATTATCTCCACCACTTTCTATCATTACCATATCGAGATTTTCATGGCGCTTGCAAAGGTCTTCAACTGCCGCTAAATTCATTGAGGCATCCTCTCGAATCGCAGTATGTGGACACCCTCCAGTCTCAACGCCCACGATTCGATCTTCACTTAATGCCTCGTGAGCCGTTAAAAATTTAGCATCTTCTTTGGTATAAATATCATTAGTTACAACGGCGATATTATATTGATCGCGCATTGCAATACATAACTCGCGTAATAACGCTGTTTTACCAGAGCCTACCGGCCCACCGACGCCCATTCGTAATGTTTGTTTTTTCATACAGTCTCTTTTACTTCTCAATTTTATTTTATGTTCATTAACAATTTAGCCTGAAATTACGATCTAAATAGCCGCGAATATTGTGTCTCGTGCCAAGCACTTGCCATAGCAAGGCCCGGCAGTGAGGCTCCGATGTCGTTATCGCCAATCGTTTTTGATTTTTCTATCTGTTCTTCTATAGTGTTACCAAGCTCAATTAATAATTTTTGCGATGCTGTTTGGCCAAGAGGGACTAATTTTGTCGCCGCGGCAATTTGATTTTCTAACCACGACCAGCAATATCCCACTAAAACACTGTCATTATTAATATCCCAATGATTAGCAGCTAACGCAAAGGCGGCAATAAAGCTAATCTGCTCTTCCTCTAAAAATACTTCCCAGGCGCTAAGATCTAACTCTAACTTTGTTAGCAAGCGAATCAGTGCTGCACCCATAGCGGTTTCTGTTAAAGACAGCTCACTGGTTTCACGACAAGCCAGTACCGTTGCATTCCAAAGAGTTAATTTTTCGCTATCTTTGTTTTTTATGGCGTCTGTTAAACGGATTAATAATGGGAGGTCAACAACTGCGATAGAGTTTCCTAATAATAACTCACACCAGTCAAAAGTTTGTTCAGCATTGGTAATCCAGCCTGTATCAACGGCGTACTCTAAGCCCTGCGAGAAAGAATAACCACCGACTGGCAAACTCGCACTACTCAACTGCATTAAACGCAGTAGACTTGTCTCAGTGTTCGTGATCATGCTGATGATGGCCTCTATAACCAGGCGCATAGGCACCCAGCTCGGGTATAAAAACTGCTGTGCTTTTTGTTACAGTTAAGCCCAACAGCTCTAGCATTTCTTCTAAAATATAATCGGGTTTTATTCTTAAGCAGCGCTCTAACACTTGAATTTTTACATGGCGATTACCCAAATGGTAGCAGGCTTTACTGAACTGCTGCCAATCGCTGCAACTTGCATCGCTAACATCCTCGTTGGCGCCAATTATTTCGATTATTTTTCCACATTCAGTTTTTAAGCATTCGCCAATAAATAATGCTTTACCACGCTCTAAAAAAACACGTACTTCGACACCATTTTGTGACCTTATTTTAAAACGACCTTTTTCACGAAGGTCGTGATCTAAAACAATCTGATCATCAATATGATGCGCGTGATCTAAGCGTTCATATACTTCTACAAACATTATTTAGCCTGTTTTATTTATTGAAAAATATAAAAGCCCTTTTTAAATCATTGTAAAAAGGCTGAATTAAAAAAGATTATATAGCTGTGATAAGGGCAACCAAGCTGCCGGCTCACACGTTAGTAAGTCACCATCGGCACGAACTTCATAGGTCTGTGCATCAACGGTTATTGTTGGCATATAATCATTATGAATCATATTTTTTTTGGCAATTGTGCGCGTATTACGGCAACTGACAAAACGACGCTTCACATCGAAACGTGCACCAAGGTTTGCATCAATAGCTGCTTGGCTCGTAAAGGTAACCGAGGTATGTTTTGGCGCATCGCCAAAGGCTCCAAACATATAGCGGTAATGTACTGGCTGCGGTGTTGGGATAGAGGCATTCGGGTCGCCCATTTGTGCTGCAACAATAAAACCACCTTTAATCATCATGGCAGGTTTTATTCCAAAAAAAGCCGGCTTCCACAAAACTAAATCTGCAAGCTTGCCGACTTCAATCGAGCCGACCTCATGATCAATACCATGAGTAATAGCAGGGTTTATCGTATATTTTGCAACATAACGCTTTGCCCTAAAATTATCATTGCGCTCGCAATCCTCAGGTAAGGGCCCGCGCTGTACTTTCATTTTATGGGCTGACTGCCACGTACGTGTTATTACTTCGCCCACTCGACCCATCGCTTGGGAGTCAGATGAAATCATGCTAAAAGCACCCAAATCATGCAAGATATCCTCTGAGGCGATAGTCTCTTTACGAATACGCGAATCAGCGAAGGCAACGTCCTCTGGAATACTCGTATCTAGGTGGTGACACACCATCAGCATATCTAGATGCTCATCAACCGTATTAATCGTATAAGGGCGTGTAGGATTAGTTGATGATGGCAGGACATTTGACTCACCACAGGCCGTAATAATATCGGGGGCATGTCCACCACCGGCACCCTCCGTATGATAAGTGTGAATGGTTCTGCCTTTAAATGCGGCAAGTGTGTCGGCAACAAAGCCCGACTCGTTTAAAGTATCGGTATGGATTGCGACTTGTACATCGTATTTTTCAGCAACACTCAAGCAATTATCAATTGAGGCTGGTGTTGTACCCCAATCTTCATGTAATTTTAAACCACAGGCTCCGGCCTCTAATTGTTCCTCTAAGGGTATTGGCAAACTTGCGTTACCCTTACCTAAAAAGCCAAGATTCATGGGCATAGCCTCGGTAGCTTGTAACATTTTACCGATATTCCAAGGCCCTGGCGTGCAGGTTGTTGCATTCGTTCCGGTTGCCGGGCCCGTGCCACCACCTAACATAGTGGTTATACCCGACATTAATGCTTCTTCAATTTGTTGAGGACAAATAAAGTGGATATGAGAGTCAACACCACCCGCAGTTAATATTTGGCCTTCGCCCG
>CAXMPB010000141.1:0-7136 GCA_964195035.1 Cellvibrionaceae bacterium
TTGTTTATGAAAATGACGAGCTTAATATAGTGCTATTCGGTACTGGCCGATACACACTCTAACAATACCATTATATTTGTTCAGGCTAGTAATATAAGACAAGGTTATAAGGCTATTCGAGGCGCGCTGATGACTTTTCGTCTAATTGAAAAATTTGGAGCAAGACTATATAAATCGCCGTTTAAACCAACAAGCTGATGCTTTATGTTTTGTGCTTTTGCGACCTTTGAACACGCTAATAAGTGTTTTGGCTCGCCGTGACCGGGGCCTACACACTTTGGTTTTACCCAGTTGAATAATTGCTTCAAATCGCCTTCGTTGGGATGACCCGAAGCATGGATAATATACTCACAACCGCTCGATTCGATGACATTTATTTCACGCTCTAATAATAATGTAGTCAAGCGTTTGACCGGTTTTTCGTTTCCTGGGATCACAATACTACTAAAAATGACGGTGTCTTCTTTTTCAAGATCGCAATCCCGGTGGATATTTAAGGCAAGTTTATAGAGGCCTGCTCGCGGCTCACCCTGACTACCTGTTGCCACTATAAGAATTTCATGTTTTGGTAAATATCCAATGTGTCTACGCGGGGTAATTTTTAACTCTTCTGGCCAAAAGCCTGTGCGCCTGGCAATACTCACCATGTTTTCAAGCGAGGGGCCAAGTAGGCACATGTATCTATTGCTTGCCTGCGCTATTTTTGCAAGGGTAATCAAACGCGCTATATTACTTGCAAAACAGGTCACCACCACTCGGCCGCGAGCCTTGCTAATCAGTGTGCCTAGGCCTTGTTCGCAGTCTTTTTCTGACAGTGAATGGCCCGGGCGGTTAGCATTAGTTGAATCACACACCATGGCCGTAATATCTTTACTGGCCAGTTGTTTAAACAAGTTTTTATTAAAGCTCTTGCCAACCACTGGATTGGCATCAATCTTCCAGTCACCCGTATGCAATACGCGTGCAACAGGGGTGGTGATCAGTATGGCATTCGCATCTGGAATAGAGTGGGTTGTGGGTATCCACTCTACGGTAAATGGACCAATATCAAGCACCCCGCCTGCCTCAACAACCACGATAGGAAGTTCAAAGGGGGTTTCAGCTCGGTACGCTTTACGTCTTAATACCTCTGCGGTAAAAGCGGTGGTATATATCGTACATTGCAGCTGCTCCCATTGGCTCAGCACCGCACCCAGATGATCTTCGTGAGCATGGGTCAACACAATACCGCACAAACAGTCACGCTGGTTTGCAATAAAAGAAATATCGGCAGTCACCATATTGAAGCGTGTGACGCCAACGGCTTCGTCTTGCGCCTGCTCGAGAGGTACATTAAATGTTACGCCACAATCAATCATCAGCCATTGTTTGTTATGCCCGTAAAGATTGACGTTCATACCTATTTCGCCAGTTCCACCTAAAGGTACAAACCATAGATCTTTTTCTGTTGGGTTATTTTTCAAGTAAGGTGCTCACAGTAATTCTTATAAAATAGTGCTTAAAATAAAGCACATAAAGCTAACAGGTTTATTGATAGTTCGTTGTTAGTTGAGTGATGTATTGGCTATGTATTTAAATAGTCAGCTTTTAAGTTAATGCCAGCTTCCTCAATAACCTGTCAACTCTAAAAATCCAACGCCACCATGAGAACCCTCAATCGTAACCATTCCCTCATAGTAAGGAACAGAGGCGTTATTCCACTGCTTATCTTTGACTGTCGATATTGTTAGGTCTATGTTTTTGTCGGGTATGATGAGCTTCCAACTTAAGGGTAGTTGCTTATCGTCTACTTTTTTAATAGATGCTGGCTGTAGCGTTAAGTCGTCAGGTTGCAGCGTCATTTGTTCGCCGGCACTGGTAATATATGATCCAGTAATATAATCATCTTGATTTTTTAGACGCATTCTAAAAGCCATTATTTTACTGCCGTCGTCTAAGTGAAGCGATAACCAATCCCAACCTTGAGTACGACTGTCGAGTAGTTGAGATGTCCATTCTTGATCAAACCACGCTTGGCCTTTTAGTTTTATAGGTTCAGTTGTTACGAACTCGTCCTGCTGACTTAGGGTGCCTTCAATACTGATAAAAGGTGCACTGTAATAATGAGACGCATGCCCACTCGTCGATTTTACGCTAAAGCCATTTTTACCCTGTTGCACCAAAGGCCCCGTTTGCACCATTGTAAACCGGGCCTGTACCTGAGTGTTTGGTTTTGAAGTGTCCGTCGCGCTAAACGCCAGTGTCGAAGGAAATAGCCCTGTATCAGCATCACTGTTTAGCCATTGCCAGTCATCTATGAACAGGCTGAATGGTGATTTTGTAAGCCCTGCATTACCAACGCCTCCACGAGCAAATTTTTCGGAAAACCAATGGGTATTTAATGAATGAATGGAGGCATGCGCCATGTATATTTGATTGTTATGCCATCCTTTATTTGGAGATGCCGTGGGGTTAGTTGTAGAAGCAGTCGAGCCCGTTTGCAGCACGCTTGAGTTTGGATTTCTAAACCGAAATAATGTCCACTGTAGGCCATAAGAATGACCGGACTCATCTTTTAAATTAGCCGTTAAGTACCACCATTCAATATCGAATTGATCGTGTGCGCCATGATCTTTTGGAAAGCTCATTTGATAATTTGGATCAGCCGCTTTACCCAGAGAACTATCTAGGGCGCTGTTTGATTCATTGTTTTTTTCGACCACATTCCGCCCAAAAATCGAATGGTTAGGTTGAGATTTTTTTGAACCTTGCGAGCTTATAATAAAGTAGGCACCTAACAAGCACATAGCCATTATGCTAAGGCCTACTGTTTTTTTATTTAATGTAGCCATCGAATATCCTCTATTAACGGGCGCTTGCCCGCTTTTATAATAGGTATAGCGATGATTAAAAGCACAATGCTTAAACTAACCGCATAAATTTGAAGAATTTTAATAGCGTTAATCTGAAGCGGATAAGTCCATTGAAACGCCTGTAAATTAATTTCATAAATAAGTACCCAGCTCAACAGGATTCCAAAAGGTGTGGCAAAAATGAGAGCGATTAAACACAATAAAAAATATTGAAATAGTGCCAGTAGTTGGGTTTTAATGGCCGACACACCAAAACTGCGTAGTAACATATTTTGTGGCCTTACATCGTTCATCAATACGACGATTGCGCAGGCGAGAGATAATGCAGCGACTAGCAACGTCACTATATTTAGCCCGTCCGTAATAATAAACGTACGATCAAATGTATCTTTAGATATGGCTAATAATTCTTCGGTATTTAATAAAGAATTTTCATAATCTATGCCTTGCATATCTAGCGCTATTTTAAACCTCTCAAGCCCTTGTGCATCGGTGTTGATTGCATAGATAGTGCTTTTAGAGATTAACGAATCGAATTGAGATAGAGGCAATAAAATTTGCCGATAAGGATTGCCAAAGTCATAAAAAATACCCGCTACGACATAGGGCGTTAATAGTTGCGTCGATGGATGCGGAACATTGATTTCATCATTAATATCAAGGTTATACTCGAAGGCAAATTGTTGGTTAACGAATACTCCATTCGTTTGTTTAAACGCGTTCCAGGCGGCATCTACAGTGTCTATTTTATAAAACACCATCGCGTCTTTAAACTGTTGGGTAGTTGGATAGCTATGTTGCTGAAGAGCGGAGCCGTTATAGGTCAGGTTGTTTTCAAAGCGCTGAAATACTTCTACGTTTACGTCGCGCCCGAGTGACGCTATATCAACATTACCTTCATAATATAAATAGTAGTCTGTGGCTAGGCGCGATTCTAGCCATGTAACAGTCGCGCCCCTAAAACTATCTACCATTAAATTCATGCCGATATTACTGGTAGCGGCTATAAAAAATGCACAACAGGCAATTTTAGTTTTTCCCGATAAGGCCGCACTTTGTTTAGTGCTGATTCGGAGCATGACAAAGGCGGGCGGAATAAGGCGATAGACCGCATCAATGGCCCGTGGATAATTTGCGATAAGTAAACTACAGCCCGACAATATAAGTATTGCGGTCGCTGCCAACAACAACCATAACGCTGTTACAGCTGAAAAAATAGCGAATGACAGCAGCGAAAATACAATACATAGCCACCAAAAATTGCGCTGCCACTTTGCCTGATTAGTCGCTAAGTTGCTGTGTGTGTGCGTTGCATGCAAAGCTTGGTTACTTAAGCTAAAAGGCGCAAAAGTCGCGGCAATACTACCGCAAACGCTTATTCCAAATACCTGCAAAAAAAGGCTTAATAGCGAGGTGTTGCCAAACCCAACTTCTACGCCATATAAGCCCTCAAGAGTTGCCTGTATCGTTGGCGCAACAATATTAGATAAATGAATGCTTAAGTAAATACCCGCGCATACGGCCACAAAAGTGATCAACACGATTTCGATAATTTGACTAACAAATATAACTCGACGAGAAAAGCCAAGTTGGCGACAAACCTTAAACCAAGGCATGCGTGCGCTTATGAGTAAATTCACTGCGTTTATGACAATAAACAAGCACACCACAAACATCAGTAACGCCATGGCTAATAAGTTCATATGAAAACTATTAGTGAGTTCGCCTTGCTGCAAACCTTCATTCAGCGAAACTAGTTTCAAATGTGAAGGTAACGCGGCGCTAAGGCGGTCAACTAGCTCATCAAGAGCGAGTCCAGTTTTTGCGCTGACTAACAATAAGCTGCTTAAATTACTATTAGGATACAAGCGATAAAACTCGCCAATATCGGTAACAAGATCATTACCTAAGTTTGGGTCTTCAAGTGGAATAAGTGTTGGTAAAGATATCGTTTTTATTGTTTGTATAGATTCGGTATTCACCTCAATATTATTATTGCTGTTGCTATCAATGAGAATTGAAAAGTTAGTTGCGGTCGTATCAAAACCCAGCAATTTACTCTTGTCTATTAATTGCGCCAGCAAAGCAGGGTGGACAATACCGACAGGCTTAGAAAATGGACTAGCGGCGAGCATTGCCGATGGATTACTTTGGCTAGCTGAACCACCTTTACCCTTTATTAACGGCAATAGTGCAATTGTATCTATGCCAGTAATATCTATTTGGCGCATAGACACTCTTTGCTGGGTTACTTTTTTTGCTGTCTGTTGCTCTGCTTGTTGTTCTACATAAATATGCGTAGATGTTTGTGCGACGGCGATAAGCTCACTAAACCCAAGCTTACGCAAATAGGCATAGTCGCTTTTTCTTAGATTCGCTTGGGCGTATTTAGGCACAACTTGAAATCTGACATTACTGATCAAAAAAGTACTGCCGCTGTTGTAGCTTTGTTTGGCGCTAGCATTAATAATTAATACGGTAGACAAACCGCAAGCTGCAATCAAAAGCGATGCAATAAGCATCAGCACGCTAAACTTTGTGGCTTTATAGCTGCTAGACAGGAGTTTGAAAAAAAGTGATATTTTTAGCAAAATAAGTTTAACTCGCCTCGGTCACTAAGCGACCTTGACTCAATAAAACTTGCTGATTACACAGCCCAGCGACTCGTTCACTATGGGTGACTAGTACTAGCGTTGTGTTAAGTTGTGCACAAGTATCTATTAGTAAGCGACTAACAATATCTGAGTTTTTACTATCGAGATTACCCGTAGGTTCGTCAGCTAACAGTAGTTTAGGTTTGTGAGCTAAGGCGCGGGCAATCGCAACTCTTTGCTGTTCGCCCCCCGAAAGCTGATGAGGTAACTTGTTGATGTGCCTTGAGATGCCCAATGATTCTATTAAAGCATTTATATAACTTGTATCGACTTGGCGTCCGTTAATAGCATTAAGCTTGGCGGGTAAATAAATATTGTCTAACACTGATACCACGTCTATTAAATTATATTTTTGAAACACGATACCTATTGTCGACATCCGGTATTTATCAGCTTGATGTTCAGAAAATGCGTTTATTTCGGTGCGTGTATTTATGCCTGAGCTTGATGAGACGTTGAGTAGTATTTTACCTTCATCTGGTTTATCTAGTGCAGCTAAAAGATGCAATAGAGTTGACTTTCCTGATCCTGATGCCCCTTGAATACTGACGCTTTGCCCGGCAAAAATATTAAAAGAAAGCTGATCCAATATTTTTTGTTGTGTTGTACCGTCTTTAAACGATTTTGAGAGTTTGACTATTTGTAACATGTTTTATTAATGCTTTTTAGTTAAAAACCAATCTAAGAGTAATCCACAGATAAGCCCAAATTAATGAGCCCCTAAAATATATAAGCTTGACTAGACACTTACTAGTCATCGCTATGCCATAAAAAAAGCGACTAGAACAGGCGTTATCGCCAGCCCCATTTTTTACTCAGGAAACCAGCTAATATCAAAAAGCCGAAGTAACTGTAAAGTAACTGTAAAGGAACTATAAAAGTAACATTGCTGACCCGCCTAGATTACATCATATACGTTCAATATGACTAATTGGACAGGCGCTAATAATTACATTGTTAAAAAATTAAAAAGTAAGTCTTGCACTGAGGTCTTTATATTTGAAATAGAGGCCGCTACTAACCAAACCGTTAATTGAATTAACTAGTGTGAGATGTGCAATTTCTTTAATCTGGAGGATGTACGAGGTTGCTGGCATATCGAAATTTTTGAATTTAAGGCTATGCTCTAAATATGATGAAGCCTAATTTTAAGTAGAGATAGCTCAATGATTAAACTCAAAGCCCCAGAGGATACTTGATCTTAAGCGGATAAAGCCCTTTAACCTAAAATCTATTTATGAACTCAGTGCAGATTTAGTTAATTTGCACTATTATTTATATGTAATGGAATGTCATGGAAGGTACTGAGTGTGAAACTAGGTTTCTTTATTTCTAATGTTATTGTAGCCGTAGCCTATTTTATTGCGGCTCAAGCCGGTTTGCTATTGGCAACTCCGCCCAGCAACGTGGCCGCTGTTTGGCCAGCGGCTGGCGTCGCTATCGCTGCAGTGATCATTTTAGGTCTACGGATCTTACCTGGACTTTTAATAATTGGCATTCTCATCCAGGGCAGCATTATTGCTGACGCCGTAGGTGCCGAAGCTATCCTTCTATCTTTGTTAATGGCTTTCATAGCCTCAACCGGGGCCGTGATGCAGGCGTGGATTGGTGCTAGGCTTGTTCGTCCTAT
>CAXMPB010000142.1:0-1849 GCA_964195035.1 Cellvibrionaceae bacterium
CGGCAACATTACCTAATGGCTGGCAGCCTAGCAAAGACCTGCAAACGCAGATTGCCAACGAGGGCATACCGATCACCTTTAGCGATAAAATCTTAAATAAATTTAGGCTTTACCATCAAAAATCAGGCACTACTCATATCAATTGGGATATGCCTTTTTTCTCTTGGGTAAAAGATTCCTGGCAAAAACAAGACACGCCATTTATAGAGACAAAAAAAAGTACCTCTATGGCCGCCAGTTGGCAACCCAATCAACATACGCTTGATTACCTAAATGTCAGTTATGGTATTGATTCAGGTTTTATTGCAGATTCTATCCCAGAATTTATTCATAAATGGACAGAGAAAAAAGCTATCTACTCCGAGTGGGGCAAAGTGTTTGCAGAGCATGTCATTGAGCAATGGCGTTTTGTACAGGCGGGAGTTAACCGCAACCCTATCAGTAAACCCATGAATAAAGGATGGATACCATCGGGGGATTGCTTAGATATTCTTAGCCATCAATTAGAAATTGACCCTGATTTTATACACTCGCAAATTCCTGAATTTATTTTATATTGGACTAACCGAGCAGAAGCGCGCCACAGTTGGGACAATATCTTTTTACAACATATTAAGCGCCAATGGGCGGCGATTCATGCAGGTGACGCTGCAGCTACAACAGGTAAAGGCAATGAAAGACAGCAAAACACTTCTGGATCAAGTCGCACAAAAGATCGCTCCATCGCACAGCAACTCAACGACACCAGCTGGGCATCTTGATGGTGAAGGTAGTCGCACGACTATTGCAAACAGTGATTTTTTTCAAGACAAAGAAGTTAATAAAAGTGCTCGAGAAAAAACACAGCTAGTCGAGGCTATTAACGAGTGTTTTGAATTACTGCGCATCAATTATCAACACCTGTATTTTAGTGCCTACTCTGAAATCGATGCCGTTAATGCCGCCAAACGTTTATGGCTAGAAAGTGTTGCACCTTTTAGTGCCGACGTTGTTCGCAAAGCCACTCATGAGTTAATTAAACACTCTGATTACTTACCAACAATAAGCCGTGTCATAAGAAAATGTAACGATCTAAGCGATGGCAACGTCTTGGCCGATGCGCATAGCGCCTATAAAGAGGCCTGCAATGCTCCATCACCCAAGCAAAATAACAGCTGGAGCCACCCCGCTATTTATTATGCGGGCAAAAAAAGCGATTGGTATTTTTTAGCTAACAATACCGAGCAAAGAGCCTTTCCTATCTTCAAGGCGCATTACGAGAAAATTTGTGAGCGTGTTAGAAATGGTGAAGAACTAATACCCGTTAAGCAATTAGCCCTGCCCGAGACAATAGAGACACCCTTAACCAAAGAAGATAATGTTAGCCGTATGGCTGATTTACGCGCCGAGCTAGATATTTAGGCGGTGGCTCAAGAATAGACTGACCTATTGCAGTAGCGAGAGTCTTCGCCTGTGGACGAAAAAAAAGATTAAAAAATCATATAGAAACATAATATTCCTACATGATTTTTAACAGTTGCTAAGCAACAAATAACCTTGGTCATATCATATGACCAAGGCCGATCGGACCTATCGTGTAATAATCTCCGGCCCCATCAATAATGTTGGCAACCATGTCGATATAATCGGAATATAAGTCACTATAATTAGGAACACAAATAGCACCGCACAAAAGGGCATTGCAGCTTTTACAACCCGCGCCATACTCATCCCCGTTATGCCCGACGTCACAAATAGATTGAGCCCAATCGGTGGCGTAATCATGCCGATCTCCATATTCACAATCATCATAATACCAAGGTGAATAGGGTCTATTCCTAGTTTCATTGCAATCGGGAAGACAACCGGT
>CAXMPB010000143.1:0-7148 GCA_964195035.1 Cellvibrionaceae bacterium
CAACTTAGACATCAATCCACAGAGGCTATGAACTGCCTTTCGAAATTATCACAAGTTGTGCCAAAGTCAGTTGTAGATCAACTTAAAACGCAATATTAACCACGTTAAATTAACTCACTATGTTTAGTAGGCATAAAGGAATTAAAAAAGGACTGAGAACCGCGTATTGTAGCTTGATAAAAAAAGCCCCAGGACTGAGACCTTTAAATATGCCATTAACAAGCTTTATGGGTATTGATATATAAGTTGATAGGTCAGATCAAGGACATTATCGGCATTTAAAATCTGAGGATAGTTAAGCACAGGCTTCAATCTTTCAGGTAAAAAGCGACTACTGCTGCACCTACTAAATATAAGCTGTATTCGCCATAAAGAGGGCCTCCAAAAAATGGCCTGACTACTTGAGACTAGATTACCTTTGTTCTTATTCCACACTTCGTATACGTGCATACCCTCTCATCGTTAGTTGCTCTGGGGCTGTATGAATCAAACAATAATATCGATTTTTGAGACAAGCCGAGCGCTATAACAGTAGCCTTGTAAAATAAAGCAGGCAACAGCTGTTGCGCTTGATCGCGCTATGATGCTTTGCATAGACAAAAAAGAGTGCTTATACTTCCTGCACTGTTTTTAACTTATTACCATTTAATAGTTAGGCGTAATTTAAGCGACAATGTTGATAAAAATAACAATTAAAGCATTAATATTCTATGTGTTTTTACAATGTAAAGTTACGTTAGCTCAAACCATTGATGAGTCGGTCATAGTTGAACCGGCAACAGTTGAACCGATCATGGTTGACCAGGCAATAAACATACCGCTTAAAGACATAGATCAACTTAAGGGCGAGTCGCCAGATGAGCAAGAATCCAAATATTGGCTAGATAGCAGTCACGATTATATAGGCGGATCAGCCGATGGACTGGTGTCATGGGTGGACTCGTTTTTTGCTGTTCCCCGCTATCAATATGAATCTGCGTCTTCATCGCTTCGCCTGCGCACCCAAAGTGAGTGGGAAGAAGGTGAAGGCAATAGTTTTAAGGTTAAATTACGAGGTAAAATACGTCTCCCCCGTGCCAAAAAGCGCATTAGCTTGGTGTTTACAGATGATGAAGGTGATGACGACACGCAAAATGTTTTTATAAAAGATGCCAATAATGAAAGCAAAACTAATGTAGGTTTGAGCGTCAATGTTCGCGACGGCAAGCGTTTCCGTGTCGATTACGGAGTTAGACTTAGCTCGTCTTTTAAGATAAAAGTAAATACTCGCTTTCGCTATCAAGTGCATGTTGGAGAATATTACGTTAATCGTTTTATCAACACAGTGTATTTCAATGATGGTGAGGGTTTTGGCACTACTACAAGTTATGAGCTAGACCGCGTTATTGATAAAAGCCGTTTTATTCGGTGGTCAAATAAAGGAAAATTTGCTGAAGATATCGACGGAGTGGACTGGTCGAGCCAGTTAAGACTATCGGAGCGGCTAAATGAGAAATCGGCTATATCTAAATTTGTCTGGGCCAGCGGCGATACCCGCCCTGATTACCTGACTACATCCTACGGTTTAGGTTTGACCTATCGCCGCAGTTTTTTAAGATCGTGGTTATTTTATGAGTTGGAGCCGCGATATATTTGGCGCAGAGATACTCGGCAGGATAATCGAGAGGGCGTGGCTTTATTTACAATTCGTTTTGAAGCGTTAATTGATAAATCAAAAAAACGAAAAAAGTGGTGATGGACAGTACGTATACTAATTTGTTGGTGAAATTGTCTTTGGTTGACGTTTTTCGTCTTCAGCTAACAAACATCTATGTTAATAACTAAAGTTAGAAGCCACAGGTAATAACTTTAGTTTCGAAACACCGCCCTAAATTACCGTTTTTCTAGTCGATTAGAATCAAACAATCGCAAGATGCCACCAGAACATTACCTTGAACTAACGCTCTTAACCAACACCAAACTTAGCTCGGTAGCCAGCCTGTCTGTACCAGATAAAGAAAACTGGTCACGCTTAGCATGGCAAACACAGTCGTAATAACCACCGCGCTAGATGCGCGCTCTTGCCAGACGTCATATTGTTGCGCAATAACAAATACATTGGTGGCAGTTGGCAAGGCGGCCAGTAATACAGCCGAATACAGCCAGATATTATCGACATCTGGCACGAGCCAAGTCATTAGTAGATAAACCAGTACAGGGTGCACCACCAGCTTAACCGGTACGATATATGTTAATTCTATCGGCAAACGTTTTAAAGGTCTTAGTGCAGCCGTAACGCCCATAACAAAAAGCGCACAGGGGCCTGCTGTTTTGGCCAGCAAGTCGATGAATTCATTGATAACCGTTGGTGGATTGAATGCAAAAATTGATGCTAAAACACCGGCGATGGTGGCAAGGATAAATGGATGGGTGAAAATCTTTTTTAGAATCTGCCAAAGCAGCGCAGCCTTACTTGGATGACTATTATCATCCATCGCCATCAACAATGGCGCCAAAGTAAAGTGCATAGCATTTTCGAAACAAAAAATTAACGCCACCGGTACCCCGGCAGCTGGACCAAAAGCCGCCAGTGCTAGCGGTGGACCAAGATAGCCGATATTGCCATAAGCGGCGGCGAGACCTTGAATCGTCGATTCGGAAATATTGCGGCTACGCCAAAGGGCAATGAACAGTACCAGACAAAAAATCAAAAAAGTCGCGAGGATAGATACCGCGATAAAACCGACATTGGCAAACTGCTCGACCGGCGTCGTCGAAAGCAATTTATAAAACAGCCCTGGCAAGGCGATATAGATAATAAAAAAGTTCATCCATGCCAGACCTTCGAGCGGGATTTTGGCCAGCCTGCCCGAAACATAACCCAAAAGTATCAGGCCGAATAAAGGTAAAACAAGATCAAAAACAGCCAGCATGAAAAACTCGCCCTGTGGCTAGCGAATGTAGCCGGTAATCGAAAAAATTGGCACAAAGTGCCTGCGCGCACAAAACAATGCTAGATGTCATGCGCACGCACCCGAATTTTCATCATATCAGAGTCTGGCTCAAGGACCGCTAACAAAAACTTAGGCAATAAAAGGGGCTTGTACTTCCTATATTCTTAAAAATCTGTTTAAGATGGTGTGTAATATTAAATGAGTGTAAAAACATGAGCATTGAACGCCAAGACATGAATACTCGGATGAGTAAAATTGTAAAACATAACAACACGATTTATTTAGCCGGTCAATTATGTAAAACTGAAGACGAGTCCTTAGATTTAGCCGGCCAAACTCAGTCTATGCTCGATAAAGTGGATGCCTTATTAATTGAAGCCGGCTCAAGCCGTAAACATATCTTATCTGCAGCTATCTTTATCACCGATATGAGCAAGGTTAACGAAATGAACCGCATTTATGATGCTTGGGTTCCTCAGGGTCACTGCCCAGTTCGTTACTGCGTTGAAGCCAAATTTGCACGTGAAGAATTATTGGTAGAGATTTCTATCGTGGCAGCTGAAATATAGCAATATCAAAACTTTAGTCACCATGCCACTGTGTCCTAAGGCTTTTCATATCGGCTTATTAGATAAGGCTGTTAGATAGGTTTCTTTATGAGCCCACAACCTTTTTGACTCGCTATCCGGCTTGTTTATCACTTAATCTTATAGTTATACGATTAAGTGATACTCCAATAAAGGTTAATGCAATAGCCCTGTCGCTATAAGCTCTGTGATGTTATTCAGCAAAGCTTGGTATCCGCGAGTAATAATTCTACGCTAGGCGACCTAACACCACCATTAGCCGACAACAAGGCCGGAGGTAATACGTCAGAAGGCTACTGTTGCATAAGCATAAGTGACTTCGCTCAGGTGAGTCCGCGTAATCGTGTAATCACAGCGCCCGTCTTTGCACCTAAGGTCAACTAAGTGTTTTTCCGTCGCATGCAAGTAAACCCTCTATTTATAGCGTCAAAATAGCTAAGCTTTAATTAAATGGAATTTGGCGATCCGATGTATTCGTTTAGCTCGGTATTACATAAAATAATCACTCATTGCTCAACGAAGTTGGCCGATTAGTCCTATACTTATGAAGCATATTACCAACCGGAGCAATTCGTGACCTCTAAAGCAAATTACTCACAAGGGCTATTATTATTTAGCCTGAAAAATGGCCGACAGTTTGCTTTGGGTACGTTAAAGATCCAAGAACTGATACCTTATAAAGCGGTAACTCCTTTGATAAAATCAGGACCCGGTATTAAAGGTGCTTTAAGAATACGTGATCAAACTATCGCCGTGATCGATATGGCTGAAGTGATCGGGCTTGGTCCAGTTTCAGACAGCAAACTTAGCGAGTCATTTATTGTCGTGACCGATTGCCAACGAAAAGTAGTGGGCTTTGTTGTTAGTCAAATTGAAAAAATTGTTGAGACCAATTGGCGACAAATCAAGCAACCCGATAAATTGCTGGGAACTGAAGTTTTTATTACTGGGACTGTCGAGGTTGACGGTGAGTTTATCCAATTAATGGATGTTGAGTTACTGCTCAATAAAATTTACCCACCGGATCCGCGTGCGGCCCTGGCGGTAGTTACCGACTTTCAACGAGAGCAACTTAAGCCAATGAATATATTGGTTGTTGATGATTCATTAACTGCTCGGCGACAATTGACTGATGTTTTAGAATTACTCAATGTACCTTCCTACGTGACTGACAACGGACAAAAAGCACTGACGTATATGCATGATCAAGCCGCCAAAGGACACCCAGTTAATCTGCTGGTTTCTGATATTGAGATGCCAGGTCTAGATGGTTACGAGCTGACATTTGAAGTCCGCAGTTCGACAGATTTGGCAGCTGCCTATATCATCTTGCACTCATCGTTATCGAGTGCAATTAGTCTTAGTCAAGCTCTGCAAGTGGGTGCCAATGAAGCCTTAGCAAAATTCGATGCAAAAGAATTGGTGCTTTCTATGCTGCGCGGTGTTGAGTTTATCAACAACTCGCCTAAAGACTAAGCCGTCGAAGACATGCTTTTAATAGGCATGATAGTTTTTATTGGCTTCATCCGGCACAATAGTTTTTGCATAGCGCCATAAATCTTGTCGTGCCCGCTCAATAACATAAGCGCCTTGCCTCTTAAGTCGCGCACCTTAAGCAAGGCTCTTATATATCTCTAAAAATTGCAGACTCAACTTATGCTTTGGATCAAGAAATATTAACGGTTTTTTCAGCATATGTGATTCTTTCATTTTTACTGAGCTCGAAATATAAGGTTCAATAATAGGCAGCTGCGCTTTTTTTAATTCATCAACCGCTGCTTGAGGAACTTTTGCCCTCGCAATAAACTGATTGATGACCACGCCTTCAATCTCAAGGTCTGCATTATGATCTTCTTTGACCTCTTCTAACGACACTAACAAATCCATCAAAGCATCTCTTGAGAAAGCGTCACAATCAAAGGGAATCAAACAACGGTCTGCGGCAATCAGCGCAGATAAACTATAAAAATTCAACGCCGGCGGCGTATCGATAAAAATAGCGTCATAACTATCAGACAAAGAGGTTAAAAATTCTTTTAACTTATATATTTTATGTCGCGACTCTAGCTTTTGCTCTAAATCGGCTAAATCTGCGGAGGCTGAAATAAGCGACAAATTTTCGAAAGGCGTTTTTCGTACAAAATTTTTGGCCGCAAGATCGCGATATTTAAAACTCAGCGTCGACTCAAAAAACTCCGCCATTCCCACCACATCATCTTTACCATCGTGCCCTAGGTAGGAAGTTGAATTCGCCTGTGAATCCAAATCAACCAGCAACGTGGAGTGTCCCTGACTCGCTGCGACTGCGGCTAAATTACAGGCAATGGAGGATTTACCTACACCGCCTTTACGATTAAAAACAACTCTGATCATTAGCTCACTGCTCCATTTTTAGACGATAATGCTAGACGATTAACCCTTACTAAAGGAAGCATCAACGCCCATTTCTCTATGATGCACAATACTATAGCTGGCGTCGAAGACCAACGTTAGCGCTTATATGAGGGCTAACAAATCGAAAGCCGGAGTGAAGGCTGAAAGCCTGCTGGACTTAGACGAAATCTACTTGCATCACACAATTTGTCTTAAACTTTTCTTACGGCAAAATTACTCTTGCTGTCATCATCGAGACTTGGCATGTTACCAGTAACTTTTCAGGTTAGCCTTACAAAAGATATGTTCAGTCTATATTGCCATCGACGAGTAGATGAGTGTCTAATATCATGACTCTAAAACAGCCGTTGGCTCAAAAGCTGCGTGACTATACAGTGTATTGAATTAAAATCGGATTGATCATGAACATAAGAAGTACTGCAAGCGTGGGCGTTTTCTTTGCACTAGCGACAGCCATTGGTTTGGGTGCGATCACGACTCAGGCAAAAATTATTTATAGCGATGGCGGTAACGCGTTAACCATCATGCTGGCTCGATTTTTAATTTCAACGTTAGTATTCGCAGTAATTATCTTAATTAAGCGCGGGTCATTCAAAGTTGAACGGCAACTCATATCGCCATTAATAATGGTTGGTGTGGTTTGGTCAGTTGCAATGATGTTTTACATGCTATCGGTCGAGTCAATTTCGGTTAGTTTAGCGGTATTGATCTTATATGCCTACCCGATGCTGGTGTTGATTTACGCCATGCTGCGGAAGCAACTTAAACCGTCTATCCAACTTTTATCGATATTTGCTCTAGCCTTTATCGGCTTATACTTAGCGCTGTCTGGCGGCGAGATTAAACTGAGCACAATGGGGTTAGTTTTTGCTGCATTAGCCAGCATTGGTGCCGCAATGACTTTTATTAAAGGCGCAACTGTGGCCCCGCTCGTCAACCCGTTGTTGATGACCTTCTGGGTTAGCCTGATTGGCTTGGTGATTATTGTCCCTGTCGCTTTTACACAATTTTCATTACCCAATTCGAGCACAGGGTTGATAGCACTATCCACTGCAACACTATTTTATATGGTCGCAATATTGTGTCAGTTTCAGGCATTAGCTAGGCTACCGGCGACTGCCGCGGCATTTATTTTAAACCTCGAACCAGTTGTCTCTATATTATTGGCCGTATTCGTTCTGCACGAATATTTAAATAATCTTCAATGGGTAGGTATTGCCTTAGTCATTGCAGT
>CAXMPB010000144.1:0-1836 GCA_964195035.1 Cellvibrionaceae bacterium
ATTAAAGCCGCATCTGGCGGTGGTGGTCGCGGTATGCGTGTCGTAGAGAAAGCCTCGGCGCTATTAAATTCTATTCAAATTACTAAAGCAGAAGCTGGTGCTGCTTTTGGTGACGATACGGTTTATCTTGAGAAATTTTTACAAAACCCTCGCCACGTCGAAGTTCAAGTAATGTCCGACGGCCAAGGCAGCGCTATTCATTTAGGTGATCGTGATTGCTCACTTCAACGTCGCCACCAAAAAGTGATTGAAGAAGCACCTGCACCCAAAATACCCGATGAGGCTCGCCAAAAAGTATACGATGCCTGCATTAAGGCTTGTATAGAAATCAAATACCGAGGTGCAGGAACATTTGAATTCTTATATGAAGATGGCGGCTTTTACTTTATCGAGATGAATACGCGTATTCAGGTGGAACACCCGGTGTCTGAAATGGTGACAGGTGTCGACCTTATTAAAGAACAAATTCGCGTGTGTTGTGGTGAAAAATTATCACTAAAACAAGATGATATTGTGATTCGAGGCCATTCATTTGAGTGCCGCATCAATGCTGAAGACCCAAAAACCTTTATGCCTTGCCCAGGTACAGTCACTATGTATCACCCGCCTGGCGGATTTGGCGTACGCGTTGATTCTCACCTTTATAGCGGTTATAGCGTTCCTCCAAATTACGACTCCATGATTGCAAAAGTCATTACTCATGGAGAGACTCGTGAAATAGCCCTAAGACGCATGCGTAATGCTCTGGACGAAATGATCATTGAAGGTATTCGCACCAACATTCCATTGCAGCAAAGACTCGTTCGCGATGCTGCATTTATGGAAGGTGGCGTAAACATTCACTACTTAGAACAAAAACTAGGTCTATAAGGCCTGTTAAATAAAATATCAGCTCACAATATAAGAGCTGATATTTTATTGTTTTAATAACGTCATCTATAACATTACAGTATCGCCATAAACCCTCATCTAGCACTCACAGAATTCTTATGCCTTGGTTACAGCTTATTGTTACAACACAACGAGAACATATTACAAGTATTGAAGATGCTCTCATTAAAGCAGGTGCGGTGTCTGTTACTTTTCAAGAGCATATACCTAAGGGCGAGCTTGAAAAACCTATTCTAGAACCCGGCTTAGGCAAGACCCCTCTTTGGGATAGCTCGCGATTAACGGGCTTATTTGATGCAAATTGCAACACTGCTCAAATAAACTGGTTGCTCGCACAACACACGTCACCGTTACCCAATCTACGCTGGGAACAGTTAGAAGATAAAGACTGGGAGCGCGAATGGATGGATAACTACCACCCTATCCAATGTGCCGATAATCTCTGGATTTGCCCAAGCTGGAAGTTACCACCGGACCCCAAAGCCACCAACTTATTACTCGACCCAGGCCTCGCCTTTGGTACCGGCACACATCCAACCACTTTTTTATGTCTGCAATGGTTGGCTCAGCAGTCCTTTGAAAATAAAAAAATCATTGATTATGGCTGTGGCTCAGGTATTTTAGGTATTGCAGCGCTTTTATTAGGGGCAAAAACGGTTACCGGAATAGACATAGACCCTCAGGCCTTAATCGCCACTCAGGATAACGTGATTCGCAATAATCTTGATAAAGAACGGTTTCCTGTCTACCTACCCACAGCCTTCAACAAGCTGTATGACGCGTCGTGCGGTAAAACAGATAATCCCGATCAAGCCGATATGGTGCTCGCAAATATTCTTGCCGGCCCTATAGTTGAACTTGCTCAAACATTGGTTGCACATGTGAAAATTGGCGGTGTTATTTGCTTATCGGGTATTTTGGCCAAACAGGCTAAAAATGTTCAAC
>CAXMPB010000145.1:0-10782 GCA_964195035.1 Cellvibrionaceae bacterium
CACTTACGGTCATAATGTGGGGGATGAGTTACTGGTTGCACTTTCAAGGCGCATGAAAGAGGCCTTGCGTGAAGGTGATACACTGGCTCGCATTGGTGGCGATGAATTTATCGCGGTTATGGTTGATTTAGAAAAGATCGAAGACAGTGAGCAGGTATTAGAGCGGCTACTAAAGGCTGCAGCAGAGCCTGTGATTCTGGGTGAGACAGTCATACAAGTTTCTGTGAGCATTGGTGTCACTTTTTACCCCCAAGACGGTGTAAATGAAGACAAGCTCATGCGTCACTCTGACCAAGCCATGTATGTTGCGAAGCTTGCGGGTAAAAACCGCTATCACCTGTTTGATATCGCGCAAGATGATGCCGTTAATATTCTGCGAGAGAGTATAAGTGATATTCGCTTAGCTTTGCTACGACGTGAGTTTATGTTGCACTACCAGCCAAAGGTAAATATGCGCACCGGCAAGGTGGTAGGCCTAGAAGCATTAATCCGCTGGCAGCACCCCGACCTTGGCATAGTTCTACCTTTAGACTTTTTACCTGCGATAGAGGGGCATGCGATTAGTCTAGAGCTGGGGGAATGGGTCATAGACACCGCATTGAGTCAGGTAAGCCAATGGCAAGGTATGGGCGTCAATCTACCTGTCAGTGTCAACATTAGCGCCTATCAATTACAACAAGCCGACTTCATCGCTCGCTTAGCAGTATTATTGGCAGCCCATGGTGACGTGAACCCGCACAGCCTCGAATTGGAAATACTTGAAAGCAGTGCCTTACGTAATATAAGCGACGTGTCTGAGACCATAGCTGCATGCCATAAACTTGGTGTATGCTTTGCCTTGGACGACTTTGGCACGGGATATTCGTCACTCACCTATCTTAAACGCCTGCCTGCGTACTTGATTAAAATCGACCAAAGCTTCGTGCGTGACATGTTAGAAGATGACGACGATTTAGCCATTATTGAAGGCGTCGTTGGTTTAGCTAAGGCGTTTCAACGCGAGGTGATTGCCGAGGGTGTAGAAACCATCGCTCATGGAGTCGCTTTGTTGCAACTGGGTTGCGAGTTGGCGCAGGGTTATGGTATTGCTCGGCCGATGCCAGCCGATGATATTCCAGAATGGGCATCTAGCTGGAAAGTTCATAAATCTTGGCAGGCTGTCGATTGTCAGTAACCTGAACCTTCCAGCAGTTAGTGAGTAATCGCAGACTATTACTCCTTTTTATATTCGAGTCATCCTCATTTAATAAATTCATCAAAGATAAACGAATGGTTAAACGTTTATAAAGTAATGAATGTTGTTTAGTAAGGCTCGATAACACTGCTACGAGAACCATTGAGAACAGATGAAATGAATGGCTTTTTCATCACTACTTATCTCAGATTCACCGCAACAGTATAGCCACAATCGAGCCTAAGTCGCTGAATAAAGTATAAGGCCGACTGAACGATGCTAGCTTGGCTTACATTATTAATATTTTATAAAAATAGATCGCTATCTGTTACGATATTATGACAACGTTGTTTTAATTATTTGTGCAGATTATTAGGAGCGCATCATCAAAAAAGGCCAACCTCATTCTGACGATTATATTATCGGAATAAAAGAGAAAAGTTTATATTGTTTTGAGCATAACGAATGGCGACTACATCCTTTATCAAATTTCGCTGAGATATGTTTTGAAACCCATGATTTTATTTATGTGGGCGAGTACAAACAGCGTGCCTGTTATGCGATAGATTTATCCCATAAGTCATTTGATCATATTAATCCCGATCACTTTTTATCGTTGCGCACACAAATGCCGCGTTTGTCTGAGATTGAATATCAAGTAGCAAGCCGAGCCTTTCAGTTAATTACTTGGCGTCAGCAACATCAGTTTTGCGGTCAATGCGGTAGCCAAACCACACATCACGCTGACGAATTAGCGCTTACTTGTGTGCCGTGTAACCTTATATTTTACCCGCGTATATCACCTTGTATTATGGTGCTAATTACTCGTGAGGATAAGTTCTTGCTGGCTCATCATTATCGTCAGGCAGGTGATATGTATTCTACCTTGGCAGGATTTGTTGAGGCAGGAGAGAATCTTGAGCATGCTATACGTCGCGAGGTATTTGAAGAGGTAGGTTTAAAAATTAAGAATATTCGCTATTCATCTAGCCAGTCGTGGCCTTATCCTCACCAGTTAATGGTTGGTTACTTTGCAGAATACGACTCGGGTGATATTCAAGTTGATGATGTAGAAATAGAAGACGCGCAGTGGTTCTCGCACGACAATTTACCGACAATACCACCTGCGATGACATTGTCAGGTCAGTTGATTCGTGACTTTATTAATAGTATAAAAAAGTAGTCGTGTGTATTAAAGGATATAGCGTTCAGTAGACATATAATCTGATTGATAGGGCCTGGAGTGAATGGCGCTAAGTTGAGGCAGTTTACAGACTGATACCCACCGTACCGTCACTCCCGCGAAAGCGGGAATCTACATCAGCAACGACTCTGTTAATCAACACGGATTCCCGTCTACCCTAGGACACCCTCTCTTGCCTCATGATTCACTTTTTAGGGACATGACGACACCGGTATTGTCTATGAAGAAATCTATTACTTTAGCGCTATTTGATTTTGGGTTCTATTAAAGCAAGAGCCTATATCAAGTGATTTTGTGTATAAAACCACTTGATACATAGAGTTGGTTAAGAGCTATAAAAAGTTTTATTCGCCTCAGCCATAGTAACTAATACCGGCGCTGGGTGATATTTTTGCCCTTGGGTTAATTCCATTTCTTTCAGTTTGTTAACAACATTGACTGTACCTAATGTGTCCATATATTGGAAAGGCCCACCTAAAAATGGTGGAAAGCCAATGCCAAATATTGCTCCAATGTCGCCATCGCGAGCCGAGAAGATAACGCCTTCATCTAAGCAAAGTGCGGCTTCATTCAGCATGCGATAAACACAACGATCTACAATAAGCTCGCTACTCATTTCTGTTTTTTTAGTAATCCCTAAATCTGTATAAACAGACTCATCAATATTTTTTGCAAATTTAGGCTCGTCGTAACGATAAAAACCTTTACGTACTTTTTTACCTAGACGTTTATTGTCGATCAGTTTTTGCTGTACCCCAATACTTGCCATGCGATCGCCAAAGGCATCTTCTAAAATAGGTTGGATTTTACTACCGATATCTATACCTACTTCGTCGAGTAATTTAATCGGTCCTACGGGAAAACCAAAATGAGTTAACGCTTCATCTATTTTATCGAGAGCAATACCGTCCATCGCCAACTCTAATGCGGCATTAATGTAGGGGGCTAGAATACGGTTCACATAAAAACCCGCACCATCGTTAACGACAATGACGGTTTTGCCTTGCTTGCGACCAAAATCTACAGCGGACGATAAAGCCTGATCAGAGGTGCCTTTATGTTTAATGATTTCTAGCAGTGGCATTTTTTCAACAGGAGAAAAATAATGCATCCCTAAAACGTTTTCGGGGCGCTTTGCTTTAGCCGCGATATCACTGATGGGGATGGACGAGGTGTTACTCGCGAAAATCATAGATTCGTTATCGAGTGCCTCGCAATCACTCAACATCTTATGTTTAAGCTTAAGGTCTTCAAAAACAGCTTCAATAATCAGATCGGAGTCTTTAAAACCTGAATAATTTAGCGAGCTAGTTAGGCGATTGATTTTTTTCTGGGCCGCCTCTTTACTTAAAATTCGTTTTTTAACACGCGCTTTGTAAAAGTTATTCACATAGGCATGAGCAGCCATTAAGCCTTCATCGCGAATATCTTTTATGCGAACACTCACACCGGCTTTATCGATAGAGACCGTGGCAATGCCAGCGCCCATTAAACCACCGCCTAAAATTCCTATTTTGGATACTTTTTGAGGCACAATTTTTTTAGCCGCCGCATCACTCATAAAGCGTTCTTTTTTGAGGCTTGTTGTCGCAAAATATAATTTTCTTAATTGCTGTGCTTCCGGCGATACAGTGAGCTCGCCAAATTTTTTGGCCTCAATAGCAAGTGCTTCTTTTAGCGGTAAGCTAATGCCTTGTTGAACAACATCGAGAATAGCCAGTGGTGCAGGGTAGAGCCCATTAGTTTTTTTAAGGACTTGTTCGCGCGCGCGTTTGATAACAAAGTCTTTAATAAACGGTAGTGTGAACACTTTATCTTTAAGGGTGAGTTTACGCTCGGGCAAGCCTTTTTTAATGAGTCTAGTCGCGGCTGTTTCGGCGACTTGTTGAAGAACCTTATTTGATACCACTTCATCAACTAAGCCTAAACGTTTGGCGCGCTTGCTGTCTAATTGCTTGCCCGACAGCAACATATCGAGTGCGGCGGGTAAATTGATAAGACGCGGTAATTTTGTATTACCCATGCCGCCCGGTAAAACACCAATCATTACTTCAGGCAAGCCAATTTTCGTTGCGCGATTGTCGCTGGCAATACGGTAGTGGCAAGCGAGTGCTAATTCGTAACCTGCACCTAAGCAGACGCCATCTATTGCTGCAATGTGTGGTTTGCGACTGTTGGCAATCCCACCAAGGAGTCGGTGTGCGTCGGTTGATATAGCACTAGCTTGTGCAGCTGTCTCTACGCCGTCTAACATTTTGATGTCAGCACCGGCAATAAAGCCAGAGGCTTTAGCGCTGATAAATATAACCGCTTTAATGTCACGGTTTTGGTTTATTTCTTGCGTAAGTTCTGCAAAATCATCAGAGACCTGTTGATTAAACACATTCATGCTCTCATTGGGCACATCTATCGATACCGTCAATATACCTTGGGCATTTAGCTCGCTGGTATAAGATTTATTCGTCTCAGTTTTGTTATTGCTGAAATCGTCACTCATATTTTTAACCTTCGTATCACTCATCGTTTTAACCTTTTTAGCGCTTAGGTCAGTAACTTTTTTTCACCCAAGTTTATTAATTATTTAAGTTGTTAATGGAGGTTAATCGGTCTCTATAATCATTGCGGCACCAATGCCACCAGCGGCGCAAGCGGTTGTTAACGCAGTCCCGCCGCCACGGCGTTTGAGTTCGTTTAAGGTTTGCACAATAATTCTACCACCGGTTGCGGCAAATGGGTGACCGTAGGCTAAAGAGCCACCTAAAACATTGAACTTATCCATATCGATTTCACCTAGAGCACTTTTTCTATCTAAAAATTTCTCGGCATAAAGCTTTGAGCCAAAGGCTTGAACATTAGCAAGAGTTTGAGCGGCAAAGGCTTCGTGCATATCGATAAGAGTTAAATCATTTAAACTCATGCGGGCTTTTTTAAGCACCTTAGCTGATGATTGGGTTGGCCCCATTAATAAGTCGGTATGCACTGTGTTTGAGGTGAAGGCATGGTGCTTAATATAACCTAGCGGCTCGTAACCTTCTGCACGGGCAACATCTTCGCGCATCAATAATAGCGCTGAGGCACCATCGGTCAATGGCGTACTGTTAGCGGCGGTGACACTGCCATTTTGACGATCGAATGCTGGGCGTAGCGACGATAGTTTCTCGATGGTTGAATCACCACGAATATTTTCATCGCGAATAAATGGTGTTTTATAAGGCTCGGTATATGCGTGAAGCACCTCTGAATTTAATTTGCCTTCATCCCATGCAAGGCTTGCAAGCTTATGTGAGCGAAGCGTTAGTTCATCTTGATCAACACGCGAAATACCATAATCCTTTGCCATTTGCTCGGCACTATCACCCATGCGTAAATTGGTTGAGTACTCAGCAATTGCCGGTGGGTTAGGGGTGAGATCTTTAAGCCTAGTACCTTTAAAGGCTTTTAGTTTTGCCATCATCGTACGTGCTTTACTGGCTTGTACTAATTTAAGTGCAAAGTTATCGCTAAAGGTAATGGGGATAACGCTCGACGAATCGGCACCACCGGCAATGCCGACTTTAATATCACCGGTTTTAATGCTGTCGTATACGCAAGCAACCGATTGAAAGCTTGTTGCACAGGCACGCGATACACTAAAGGCATCGCAGGTAACCGGTAGGTCAGTGCCTAAGACGACTTCTCGGGCAATGTTGGGTGCTTTAGGTAAGATAGCAACTTGGCCATACACTAAGCGCTCGATAAGGTTTGCATCGACGTCGCTACGCGCTATTAATTCTTTAACCACCATCCGACCAAGATCAATCGCATTAACGGTACGAAAAAACGTGCCTTGTCGGGCAAAAGGTGTTCTTAAGCCGCTAACAACGGCAATACGATTTTTACTTGAAGATGTAGGCATGATAATAGTCCGTAATGTGTAAGTTATTTAACAGCAATGCTCGTGTCTTTTATTGCATGGGTCAGTGTATGGGCTAGTCGTACGCCTTCATCAATGGCTCTTTTTGCATCAATTTCGGATGCCAATAAAGCGCCACCTATAATGTGCACGTTTATTTTTTTTTCTTTTAGAGAGTAATACAATTCGTTATTAGAAAGCTGCCCCGAACAAAGCACAATGTTGTCGACTTCAAGGGTTCTTATCTCACCGTTAATACTAATAACTAAGCCTTTCTCGGTAATTTTTTTGTATTCAACGCCCGTTAGCATTTCTATGCCTTTATTGGCTAATGACTGTCTATGAATCCAACCGGTTGTTTTACCAAGGTCTTTACCCATTTTAGTGACGCTTCGCTGTAGTAAGTAAATTTTACGCGGGCTTGGTACGGACACTTTAGGCTTAATTGCACCACGATTTTTATAAGTCGTATCGATACCCCACTCTTCAAAAAAAGCTTTTTTATCTAAAGAGGTCGGGGACGTCTTAGGTTGGTGTGCTAAAAACTCGGCAGCATCAAAACCAATACCGCCAGCACCAATAATGGCGACTGCGTCACCCACTGCTTGTTTTTTCCAGAGTAGATCTTGATAAGTTAATACCTTGGGTAAGTCGACACCCGGTATTGTAGGGATTCTTGGGCGAATACCGGTAGAAATAATGACTTCATCATAGCGGCCTACTAAATTGTCGGGTGTTACTTCGGTATTAAGTTTGAGGGTAATTTTTAGTGTTTCAATCTGATGATTAAAATAACGCAGTGTTTCTTTAAATTCTTCTTTGCCGGGTATTTCTTTGGCAATATTAAACTGGCCACCTATTTCATGATGACGTTCGTATACGGTTACTTTATTACCTAGTTGTGCGGCTTCTATTGCAAATGAAAGCCCCGCAGGACCGGCACCGATTACTGCAAAAGACTTTTGGTTGAAGTCGTTTGAAGCCTTAGACGCCATAAATTCGAGCTCATGGCAGGCTTTAGGATTCACCAAACAACTTGCAGTTTTTTGTTTGAAAACATGATCCAAGCAAGCCTGGTTACAAGCAATACAAGTGTTGATGGCCGCTGCCTGGTTGGCCGCGGCTTTTACTAAAAAGTAAGGGTCTGCTAAAAATGGGCGAGCCATGCACACCATGTCTGCCTGTTGGCTTGATAATATATCTTCGATAACCTCAGGGGTGTTTATTCTGTTGGTGGTAATTAAGGGCGTTGATATCTCTTGTTTGAGTTTTTCAGTAATCCATGTGAAAGCAGCTCTTGGCACTTTGGTGGCAATAGTGGGTATGCGTGCTTCATGCCAACCAATACCCGTATTAATTAAATCAACACCTACGGCTTCGAGTGCTTTTGCAAATATTACCACTTCTTCCCATGTAGAGCCTTGGTCTACAAGATCTATCAAAGAGAGTCGAAAAACGATAATAAATTCTTTACCGACTTTATCGCGAATAGCATTAATAATATCGAGAGGAAACCGAATACGATTAGTGATATCACCACCATATTGGTCGTCTCTTTTGTTGGTTCTGGGCGCCACAAACTGATTGATTAAATATCCTTCAGAGCCCATCACTTCTACACCATCATAGCCTGCTTTTTTAGCAAGTTTGGCGCAGTTGGCAAAATCTCGAATCGTTTTTTTAACGCCCCAAGTACTGAGTGCGCGTGGTGTGAAAGGAGAAATAGGTGATTTAATGCGCGAGGGTGCACAACATAAAGGGTGATAACCATAACGCCCCGAGTGCAGTATTTGCAGGCAAATTTTTGCATCTTCTGTCTCGTGTACTGCATCGGTAATAATTTTATGCCTGCCAACTTGCCAAAAAAAACTAAGCTGAGAAGAATAGGGTGCAACACGACCCGAAAAATTAGGTGAAATACCACCGGTAATAATTAAACCAACACCACCTTTTGCTCGCTCGCGAAAATAACTCGCCATTTTTTCAAAGCCGTTGTCAGCTTCTTCAAGACCGGTGTGCATAGAGCCCATAACAACGCGATTTTTAAGTTGGGTAAAACCTAAGTCTAATGGCTTAAAAGTATATGGATACGGCTGCATGGTAAGAAATCTCGTGTGATTGATGCCATCAATTTATTTTTTATCGCTGCTATCATAGCGGTGGATCTGAGCGTTATTCTAGTCATTCCCGCTTTCGCGACAATGACAGAACAGGGTTATCTATTAACGAAGGTCTTTACGTAAAATTTTGCCGACATTAGATTTAGGTAGCTCATCCATAAAGATAATTTCTTTAGGACATTTATAAGCGGTCAATTGCTCTCTACAATAAGCGTTGACTACTTTTTCGGTTAAATTATCATTGCTTTTTACTATAAAAACTTTAACGGCTTCACCAGATGATGGATGAGGCATTGCAATAGCAGCGGCTTCTAAAATGTCTGGGTGTAGCATAAGAACAGCTTCAATCTCATTTGGGAATACATTAAACCCAGAAACTAAAATCATATCTTTTTTACGGTCAAGTATTTTCACGTAACCTTTTGCATTAATAGTTGCATAGTCGCCAGTTCTAAAATATCCATCTTTAGTGAAGGCTTTTTGTGTCTCGTTCGGACGCTTCCAATAACCTTGGGTTACTTGCGGTCCTTTAATGCAAAGCTCACCTTCTGCATCAATGCCAAGATCATTATCGTCTTCGTCTTTAACTTGAATTAATGTGGACGAAAGCGGTAGACCAATATAACCATTATATTCTTTCAGGTTTAATGGATTAATGGTTGCTGCTGGAGATGTCTCTGTTAGACCATAAGCTTCGATAATTGGCGTGCCAGTAATTTTTTTCCAATCATCAGCCACGTCGCGAGTAACAGACATACCACCAGAAAGTGTTAGCTTTAAGCTGCTAAAATCAATGTCTTTAAACTCTTCTACATTCATTAGTTTTCTGTAGAGGGTGTTTACACCAATAATGCTATGGAATTTATTTTTCTTTAAAATTTTGACAAAACCTTTAAAATCTTTTGGGTTAGTTATCAGTAAATTGGTGCACCCCAAGGACATCATGGTTAATACATTCGCCGTCATTGAAAAGATATGATAAATCGGCAGCGGTGCGACGATAACATCGCTGCCCGGCGTTAATGTACTTCCAATCCATGCTCTTGCCTGCAGCATGTTAGCGACTAGGTTTCCGTGAGTGAGTATCGCTCCTTTTGCAACACCCGTTGTACCACCTGTATATTGTAAGAATAAGACATCGTCGTGATTAAGTTTTGCAGCAATGACTCGTGCTTCGTTACCACCGTTAAGCGCTTTTTTGAAATTAATTAATTCAGGTATGTGAAAGTTTGGGATGGCCTTTTTAACATAACGCAAGACAGTATTAATGATGATGTTAGTTGGAAACTCTAAGCAATCGCCCACTTTTGTTGAAATCGCACGACGCAGACTGGTTTTAGGGATTGCTTTGGCAACAGTATCACCAAAGTTTTCTAAGAATATAATGGTTTCTACACCCGCATCGTTTAGCTGATGAACTAATTCGCGGACGGTGTATTGTGGGTCAACATTGACAACGATAATACCTAGACGCATCGCGGCAAATAATGCAATTGGATACTGCAGAATATTAGGCAGCATTATAGCAATGCTGTCGCCTTTTTTTAGATTTAGTGTGTTTTGTAAAAAGTCGGCAAACTGCAGGGAGCGCACATTAACCTCGGCAAAAGTCATGGTGGTGCCAAAATTAGAATAAGCAATACTGTCAGGGTAGTTTTTGCAAGCTTGTGCTAAAACGTCGGGTACCGATGCAAAATCATTAATATTAATATCGTGAGGAGTGTTATTTGGGTATGAATCTAGCCAGAAACGTTTCATAATTTTAACCTATTAGTTTTTATCTTTATTGTTGTATTTATAAGGTCTACATATTATTAATATCAAAATTAATTAAATTCTCAGTAATTTTTTAACCATCCTAAAAAGATGTATCGAGTATTTTTCGAGATCAATATTTTTTTGTTTGTTCTTCCAAGGTTTTAAATACCAATCTTGTAAAACAATAAGGATGGTTGACGCCACAAAGTAGGGGCTATTTACATCAAAAATACCTTTGTCGACACCAGATTGTATGATTTTTTCTAAGGTGGCTATCGTATTTAATTCTATGTTCTTTGATTTTATTTGATCCTCTGGCGATAGTGATCGTGTTTCAAAATAGAGGAAAAAGAACCACGGCTGTAATATAGTACTGCTATATAAATAATTTCTTATTATCATTTCAAGGCTTTGGAGTTCATCAGTTTTCTCTAAAGCCGCTTGGTTATTTTTTTCCGACACTAATTCGACAATATCCAGCACCATGAGTGCTATATCTTCTTTTTTGGATAAACATGAATATAGACCGCCCATGCTTAGGCCTGTGTCCTTCGACAAATCTCGAAGAGACATTTCATGAAACCCTATTTTGGCCGAGAGCTTGAAAGTTGATTCAAAGACTTTTTTAAGATTT
>CAXMPB010000146.1:0-6912 GCA_964195035.1 Cellvibrionaceae bacterium
GGGTGCCCTTTAGAGTTAAGAGAGGTTTGGGCAAGCAAATCTCTTTTATCGCCGCCGGGCGACCCCGGCCCTCTGGAATAATTGAATTGTAAAGTAATAGAGCCCACTCTTGGTTAGGCGGGCATCTATTTTTTTGAAATAGATCCCAACACACCACGAATAATTGAGCGCCCTAATTGTGAGCCAATGGCGCGTGCTGCACTTTTGAAAAAAGACTCGGTGGCACTTTGGCGCTTACGACCTCTACTGGGGTTTCGCGTTTTCTGGCCGCGACTTGTCTGTCGGCTTTTAGCTTCTTTTTTTTCTTTTGCCGCTCTCAACTTTTCTTGTTCTTTTTCCAGCGCTTCATTTTCTTGAGCTAGCTTATTGTTCTCTGCGCGTTTTTTTAAAATTTCATAGGCAGATTCACGATCAACTTCTACATCGTATCGACCACTGTAAGGTGAGCGTTTTATGTGTTCGGCGCGTTCGTCATCACTCATTGGGCCAATACGTGATTCGGGTGGTCTTATTAAAATACGCTCGACAGGTGTGGGTTGTCCTTTTTCATTTAAAACAGAAACCAAGGCCTCGCCAATCCCAAGCTCTGTGATACATTTTTCGGTATCAATGTTAGGGTTTTCTGGGAATGTCTCGGCGACAATTTTTACAGTTTTCTTATCTTTTGGCGTAAATGCACGCAGCGCATGTTGTATTTTCAAACCGAGTTGACCGAGTATTTTTTCGGGTACATCGAGTGGGCTTTGGGTGACAAAATAAATGCCAACACCTTTAGAGCGAATCAGTCTCACCACTTGTTCGATTTTATCTACCAGTACTTTAGGTGCGTCGTCAAAGAGCAGGTGCGCCTCATCAAAAAATAGCACGAACTTTGGTTTTTCTAAATCGCCGACTTCGGGCAAATTTTCAAATAATTCTGATAATAACCACAACAAGAAAGTAGCGTAAAGTCTTGGTGATTGTTGAATGATTTTTGATGCATCGAATATATTAATGATACCGTTGCCCGAAAAATCATTATGAATTAAATCGTCTAAATTAATGCCAGGCTCCCCTAAAAATAATTCAGCGTCTTGTTCCTCTAGCACAATAAGTTTGCGCTGAATGGCACCAAGGCTTGATTTAGAAATGTTGCCATATTCAGATTTAAGTTCGGCAGTATTATCGCCAATCCAAATCAGCATCGAGCGTAAGTCCTTTAAATCGAGTAATAGCCAACCATTCTCATCAGCGACTTTAAAGCAAGCATATAAAACACCTGTTTGTGTATCGTTTAGTTCAAGTAGGCTTGACCAAAGTAATGGACCAATTTCACTGACAGTGGTGCGCAATGGGTGGCCTTTATTACCATGAAAATCCCAAAAGACAGCGGGGAAGGCACGCGCCTGATAATTTTTAATGTTAATGGTTTTTATACGCTCTTCCACTTTTGCGTGAGGCTTGGCCGGTTTGGCAAGTCCAGAGATGTCGCCTTTTACATCAGCTAAAAATACCGGCACGCCATTTTTAGAAAAGCTCTCTGCAAGTGTTTGTAGGGTAATGGTTTTACCGGTACCGGTAGCACCGGTAATTAATCCATGACGATTAGACATTTTGGCATTCTGCAACACTTGGCAATCACTGTTGCCTCCTATCAAAAACTTTATTGACGACTCTGTCACGTGTTTCTCCCGAAACGGTATTTATTAGTTTTTGTAGTCTATAGAATACTATATCAAGCATTAAAGAATGTTGATTATATGTTTTTTATAGCAGAAGTTACTGGTCTTTTGTCGGCTTTTAGTTATTTTATAACGTTATGAAATATTAGGGACAAATTACGGATTTAATGAAAATTGCAACTCAGCTTATTATGAGCCAATTAGGCGGCGGTAATTCTAATATCAGTGAAGATGTCGTATCGGCTGCTTTGTCTAAGCTAATGCTAACTAATTCATCAAGTGATCTTAATATGGGTGGTCTATTGGGCCAACTTAACGGTGGTGGCTTAGCTTCTATGGCCGCATCGTGGCTAGGTGATGGAGGTGATGGAGGTGATTCTCCGATGGATGACCAAATAAATCACTGATTTTTTTGGTCATCGCAGGTGCAAACTTTGCTCAAGAACTGGGTGTTGATGAAAATACAGCAGCTAGTGGGCTCTCTAATATGATTCTAAGCCTAATCGATGGTAATAGTAATGGTGGTTCTTTGTTAGATTCACTATGCGGCAGCGATATGATTGGCTCGCTTGCTAAGGGCGCTTTAGGCTCTTTCTTTAAATAAGATGGTGTTGTTGTAGAGCTAGTCGGCAATGAGATCAAAAATATAACAAGCATAATATTCGAATAGTCTAATAGCTAATGCTAAAGTTTATTAGCCTTGATGTCTTGCTATGACAATATGAGCTTGAAAGCGTTTGCGTATTTGGCGTGTTAAAAAACTCGGCATTAACGCATAGGCCGCGGCTGATGTGGTAAAACAATTTGTCAGATGATCGAGGGTGATAGATGCAAAGCTTGCGTTACTTTTAATTGTATAGCCGCTAAAGAACTAGATAAACTAGGCGATTTGTCAGGCCCAACCGACACATAGTTAAAGGTTGAGTTTGTGCTTAACCTTCAATTTTTAGCAGGTATCGAGAGCATTTTTCTCGACGAATGGCGTACATTAGCGTATCTTACATATCCATTACACATCACTATTTATAATCTATTTAGCACACAGGCAAGGTCCCTATGAATCCAAATTACCTCGATTTTGAGCAACCCATTGCGGAACTCGAAGGTAAAATCGAAGAGTTACAGTTAATAGGTAACGATAACGATTTAAATATCACCGATGAGATTGGAAGACTTAAAGAGAAAAATAAAAAACTCACTGCTAGTCTTTACAACAATTTAACTCCTTGGCAGGTTGTAAAAGTTGCCAGACATCCGCAGCGTCCATACACGACTGATTATATCTCTCGGATCTTTGATGAGTGGGAAGAGCTTCATGGCGATCGTCATTTTGGTGACGATGCAGCTATTGTTGGCGGTGTTGCGCGACTTAATGATAAGCCTGTTATGGTAATTGGCGAAGAGAAGGGCCGCAGTGTACCCGATAAAGTTAGACGTAATTTTGGTATGCCACGTCCAGAAGGTTATCGTAAAGCATTACGTTTAATGGAGATGGCGGAGCGTTTTAAAATGCCCGTTATCACTCTTATCGACACCCCGGGAGCTTATCCGGGTATCGACAGCGAAGAGCGGGGTATTAGTGAGGCCATTGCACAAAATCTAGCGGTAATGTCGCGCCTTAAAACACCTATTATTTGTACTGTTATTGGTGAAGGTTCATCGGGTGGTGCATTAGCTATTGGTGTGGGTGATCATCTTAATATGTTGCAGTACTCGACTTACTTTGTTATTTCTCCTGAGGGTTGTGCCAATATTATTTGGAAAACCGTTGATAAAGCGCCCCAAGCTGCCGAGGCAATGGGTGTGACATCTGAGGTGTTATTAGATTTAGGAATCGTCGATGAAGTGATTCCCGAGCCACTAGGTGGCGCACATAGAGATATTGATGCAATGGCCGCGGTTTTAAAATCACGCCTTATTGCACAAGTAGATGATCTTCTTGAACAGTCTATTGAGGATGTTGTTGAGAAGCGCTACCAGCGTTTGATGAGTTACGGTAATTAAGGCATTAATCATTTGTCACCCAAATAAGGTGGCTAGATAGATAGCCAAAGAGATAAAGCTCAATTAATAATTGGGTTTTGTTAAGACTGGCTTATGAATAAAAGCATTGAAGTTAAATAAGCTGTATTCATGTTCGAAGTGCAGAATAAATAATAAAAATTAAAATCTGCGTTACGCTTTAGTAAAATCACTCTCAATTAAACTAAATAAATTCATATCGTGATATTGCTCATCCCAAAACGCTTTTTCACGTAGGCAGCCGTCAAAGATAAAACCATTTTTTTTAAGGACTTTTTCTGAGCCAATATTACCCGGTACTACACAGGCTTCTATTCGATTGACGCGTATGGGCAGTTCTCCGCTATAAGCTGCGGATATAACTCTTTGTATGGCCTCTGTTGCATAGCCCTTACCCCAAAAGTCAGGTGCAAGCTCATAGCCAATAATTGCTGAGTGGTCATAGGCTACCCAGTTATTAAAACCGCAGGTACCAATGAGTTTTGATGACCTTGCTTTTGATGAGATCTCGCGAATTGCCCAGCGGACACCTATATTTTTGGTAAATTTTTCGCGCAAAAAATTAACAATTTCCATGCCCTCACTGGGCGTTGTAAGCCGCTCCATATCATAGTGGGCCATAGCTTTTTGGCTTGAGAATATTTTATAAATGTCTGCATGGTCGTCGTCTTGAAGTTCATCTAATACGAGACGATCGGTATGAAGACTAGGGAATGGTTTGTAAGTCATGTAATAAGATGATTTATGCCGTTAGTAGTCGATCATATTTCTTACTTAAGAAATCATAAAATTGTTCGCGCAGATTATTAATATCACGCTTCATGGCTAGAATGTCTTCCTCGCTGATATCGGTTCTACCGACATACACTTGGCGTCTAAAATGGGCAACCTTAGAGCCGTATAAACGTAAGTTTTTTTCGAGAGTTTTCTCTCCCAGCATTAACAATTTAGATTCTGCATCAGAAAGTTTATTAAACTCGTCAACTAGTTTCTGACTAACGGCATCAAGCTCTTGTTTACGATTATCGGGCCAGCGCTTACCAAAGCGAATAGATTCAACGACTAAAGATGAATATTTAGCAAAAACATGACTCACATGACCAACGTCACTAGAGATGCTCTCAAGTATATCGAGCCTTCGTTGTTCGGCCTTCACGGGGCGAGGTTGACGTTTGTTCATTAATATAATTGCAAATAATGAGGCAATGAGTGCACCTACGCCTACTTTGATTGATGTATCAAGCAGTTGCCATATAATAGTTGAATCCATGACTTACACCTTATTCAAATAGTCAGAAAAATGTCGATTTAAGCTATCGCATTGTCATAAGGTTAGATAAAGCAATAAATACGCCAAAGTCAGTGTTAGTCATTATTAATCTAGAGAGTAAAAATAAGAGATGCGAGAAGTCATATGTCATTGAGTATTAAAGCAATACAAGTTAAGCAAATGAGTTACACAAACCCCACCGAAAATGCAGATTTCATTGCCTTACTCGATCATTATGCACGAGATAAGATGGGTGGAGGCGAGCCTTTAGGCGATTCAGTCAAAACAGGACTGGTGAATAGTTTGCATGCAAGACCGCACGCAATTAGTTTATTGGCCTACTATAATGACGGACAAGTACAAGAGGGACAGCAAGATAAAGCGATTGGCTTATTGAATGCCTTTGAAGCATTCTCGACCTTTGCCAATAAGCCTTTAATTAATATACACGATATAGTTGTAAAAGATGGCTACAGAGGCTGCGGTGTTGGACAGCAATTATTGGCAACCATCGAGAAAATCGCGAATGCGCGAGGCTGTTGTAAATTAACCTTAGAGGTACTCTCGGGCAATGAATGGGCTAAAAAGAGCTATCAAAAATTTGGTTTTAATAGTTATGTGCTCGATGAGTCGGCAGGGCACGCTCTTTTTTGGGAAAAGAAACTACTAGAAAAATAAAAAATAAAAGCTTTATCGACTTTTAATATGTTTCGTTCTTTTTTTCCACTTTCAATTTTTGTAATCCAACGTATAACGGGATAGTGTTTAAGATCGGCAAGAGCTATATTAAAACTGAATAATGAAAGATTAAAAAAACGCAAAAAGTGACGGCAGCCAAGCTTTATTAAGGAGGCTAAGTATAAAGATTCAGTAAGGCGTTGCGGTTAAGGAGCTAAAGGTTGTAAGTTAAGAGTAAAAAATCATACCACTCTTACTCTAGGTTTTAAGTTCTTAGCTCTGCTTCATAGTATTGCGTAAGAGTTTATTATGTCTTAATGGTTATTAGCTACTATCTTACCCGGTGTTTCTATTAATAACTGATTTGCGAGTGCTTCACCATACTTGTCTGTTACGTAATTGTAGGCCTTAGACAAAATAGCGGGGCGGCGCTTGCTGTTATGTGCATCACTCGCGATGACTGTGGCCAAGCCCTGCTCCAAAAATTGATGGGCGACGCCATAAGCTTTTTCGCCAAAACCACCAGTCACAGACATAGCCGTGAGTTGAAATAAACAACCACTCATTATAAAAGGCGCTGCTTTGTTAATGTCGGCGATTATTGCTTTGTTGCGTTCTGGATGGGCGATCATCGGTAAGATATTGCGCTCCATAAACCAATCAATTAGTTTATCACTGCTTGCGGGTATACAGTTATGTGGTAGCTCTAAGAGCATTACTTTTTTGTTATCGTACGTGCCAATGAAAGGTAAATTATCCTTGGTAAAAAGGCCGAGTATTTCGTCGCATAATCGCACTTCGCCGCCTAAGCTAAGCTTTATAATTAACTGTTGCTCAGTGATGAGTTGTTGTAAGCGTTGAAAGGGTACTTGTAAATTGTCCAAGGTATTATTGTAACGCCCTGGTCGCACATGAGGAGTTAATACCATGTGGGTAATACCATCAGCTATTGCTTGCTTAAGCAATGCAATAGATTCTGTCTCGGTTTGCGCGCCATCGTCAATGCCGGGTAATAAATGGCAATGTAGATCTATCATGACTGATTGCCTGTATAGCCATAGTTGTCGTAATAACCGCTGTAATCTTCACCGTCTCGCTGGGCTACTTTTTTGATGTCAACCTGATTCAAAACAATACCAGCTATATTACCGTTTACTTGGCGAATGCGCCTTATACCATTTTTTACATGATTTGCAGTCGTTGAATCTGATTTAACAACATAGATACAGGCATCGGATAACGATGCTATAGTCAGTGCGTCGCTAACCGCTTGGCATGGTG
>CAXMPB010000147.1:0-6397 GCA_964195035.1 Cellvibrionaceae bacterium
TAGTAATAGCGAAGAAGATGCAGTCGAGCTAAATGACTTTTTACCCTTTTTACTTGAAAGTAGATTAACTAAACCAGGTGGCGACTACTCTAAAGGCGATGACTGGACTTAATATACATTGACTGTCGGCAACCTCACCACTGGCGAAAACTCAGCGTCTTCAGCAGCAGCTGAGACTATGTTGGCGATGTTGAAATAAAGTCTTGAAATAAACAGCTTAATAAAACATTAGCTAATTATTAGACAATGCTATATTAAGCTAAGCTTTATTTTTACTAGGCTATTTACTTGCCATATTTGATAGTTATAGTAAATAGGAGTAGCAAATAGGAGTAGCAAATCATTTTGAAAAACGATAGTCTCTTACTATACTTAAATTTTGCATTAATTAATTTGATCACTCAAAAAAGATAGTTTGGCTTTGTGCATTTTAGCGTGATATAACCAAAAACCTGAAGACTAATAATCATCATGATCGATAATCGACAACATTCACGCTACCCTATCGCTGTTAGCATCAAAATATATCATGAAAGTATCGACGAGATGATACTAGAGACCAGAGATATCTCCGATGGTGGCTTATTTGTTGTTGTTAGCCCAGATAAAATGCCGCCCATTGGGGCGATAGTTAAAGGCCAAGTGCAAGGTATGGCAGAAGACTCGGCCATTATTGAGATGAAAATTGTTCGACTGGCAGATGACGGTATTGGCTTACAATATATTAATATTTGAATATCTAAACGCCGGACACTAACTATTTTTAAACCATTTATTAAACTACCTATTAAATCATCTATTAACTAGAGTAGCTTACAAGAAGAGAAGTCGTAGATTTAGATAATAAGACCCTTAAACGACACAGCTTGATTAAGCTATAAACCTTCGTTAAAGTATACCTTCACTTAGCTTAACATTTAAAATTACTTTCTAACTCAAAATATTTACTAGAGGTTTTCATTTACTTGAAAATCAAGCCCATTATTAATTTGTGAGATCAACACTATTACTCCCATCGTTAAGAGTAGACAGGTAGAAAATATACTTAAGCGAGAAGGGTATGAAATGGTCGAGGTTGATATTGAACTAGTCAATACGTTCCCGTCTCCAATGGATTCTTTTCAATATGCACTTTATTCTTTTGGGCAAGAAGACGTGTTTATCGTTTTAATGATAAATATTAGACAGAAAACTATCTACGGATATCACATTCTCGATTTAACACAAAAAAATTCTTTAGCTGACGACCTTATTAATCGGTTAAAAAATAAAGATTATATGATGTAGTCATTAGCACTTTTCACTATTTTCATTACGCGTTCGTATCTACTCATCATAAATCATATCATTAGGCACCACGACCGATCGTGGATAAGTTGGCCTGTCACCTCGCCCACGTCGAAAATTTTGCAACTGAAAAACATAGGCTAATATTTTTGCAACTGCAATATATAAGCCGGCAGGAATTTCTTCGTCAATTTTTGTTGTGTAGTAAACCGCACGAGCCAATCTTGGAGATTCGACAATCTCAACATGATTAGCTCCCGCACTCTTCCTTATTTTTAAAGCGACTTGATCCACCCCTTTTGCTATAACAATAGGCGTATTCATACTGTCAGGTTTATATTTTATGGCGATAGCAAAATGTGTTGGGTTAGTGATAACAACATCTGCCTCTGGTACTTCTGACATCATTCGCTTATTTGCCATCTCTTGCTGTAATTGACGAATGCGCCCCTTAACTTCTGGCTTACCATCGGTGTCTTTCATTTCATCTTTGACTTCTTGCAAGGTCATTTTCAGCTTTTCTGAGTGATCAAAAATCTGAAAAGGAACATCAATCACCGCAATAAGAATAGTTACTACTGACAAAACGATCGTTACCCAGACAAGCATTTCAGTTGCATGATCAGTAGCAGACTGCAGATCTTGGGAGGCTAGCGCGGCAATTTCATCTTTTAGCACGTTAAATACTAAGGCCACCACACTAATTATTAAAATTATTTTAGCCATTGCTTTTACAAGTTCGATAACAGACTTAAAAGAAAACATTTTCTTAATGCCCTCTAGCGGATTCATTCGACTGAATTTTGGCATCAACGATTTTGTGCTAAATAACCACCCTCCTAATGCAATAGGGCCAATTAATGCAGCCAGTAATAAAATACCAAAAAATGGCATCACACCAATTAATGCAGCCGCAAAAGACTGACCAAGATAATGCACCATCATTGAGGTATCAAAAATGACCTCGCGAGGAAATGAAAAGTTATAACGAAAAACAGTTAATATTTTTTGCGTTAAGAAACCACCGAACCATAAAAAACCGAAAGAAGACGCTAGTAAAATAAAGGTTGTTGTTAATTCTTTCGATCGAGGAATCTGACCATCTTCTTTGGATTTATCGAGTTTCCTCTGCGTGGCTTCTTCTGTTTTTTCTTGACCTTTATCATTATCAGCCATAGTGCACCCTTTACTTTAAAAGCTCTTGACTGAAAATAAACCCTTGGTCCGTGTATTCCCTAAAGGCTGGTAAAAACGCATCAAATCCTAACCACATAACAAACAATCCAAAAATTAATGTCATTGGAAAACCAACAACAAAAACATTAATCTGTGGTGCCGATCGGCTCATTACACCAAAGGCAATATTTACAACTAACAATGACGTTAAAATAGGTAAAGCAATAGAAAAAGCGCTGGCAAACATCCAACCGCCTAGGCCAATGATCTTATAATAATCGCTAGGTAAAAAACCAATAGTACTAATGGGCATTACCGTAAAACTATCGATAATTATTTGTATCAACACTAAATGTCCATTAATACTCAGAAACAACAAGGTAGTTGTTAACAAATAAAACTGAGAAACTATTGTCACTTGGACACCATTTGACGGATCGTTCATTGAGGCAAAACCTAAACCCATTGACATCGCAATAAATTGACCTGCCAAAACAAATACTTGAAAAACAACTTGAAAGATAAAAGCTAAAGCAACACCAATTAAAATTTGTTGCGCGATAATAATAATTACCGTTAAAGAAAGCGCCTCATATTGTGGCCCTGGCGGTAATAGTGGCGCCACAATAATAGTAGTCATGACGCCTAAGACGACGCGCACGCGCGCGGTAACAATTTTGGTTCCAAATATAGGTGCAGCTAATAGAAAAGCCGTAATACGGACTAACGGGAAAAAGAAACTTCCTACAAATTGTGCTATTTGTGTATCCGTCATTTCAAACATATTTAATCACATAAAAGCGCAGAAACTTGATAATGAGTAGAATTGGCGCTAGCCAATAAGTGTCGGTATATTCATAAACAAACTGTGAAATAACTTGGTAAACTCGTTAATTAGCCACCCCCCTAAATACATAATAGCGCCTAATGTGACTAACAATCTGGGTAAAAAACTTAAGGTTTGCTCATTAATTTGTGTGGCCGCTTGAAAAACACTCACCAACAAACCAACACACAAACCTGGGACAACAATTAGTGACACCATCAATACACATAGAAATAATGCATTTCCAAATAAATCCATTACCACTTCTGGTGTCATTGCTTTAATCCTATTCTTAATATGGCACTCATAATTTACACTCTATTTATTGTAAAACACCGTAACTGGCTGCAAGTGTTCCCATCAACATGGCCCAGCCATCGACTAATACAAACAACATGATTTTAAACGGTAGCGAAATAATTAATGGTGACAACATCATCATACCCATTGCCATCAACACACTGGCGACGACAATATCGATAACTAAGAATGGAATAAATATAATAAAACCGATTTGAAAAGCTGTTTTTAATTCGCTGGTAATAAATGATGGAATCAATACAGTCATAGGAACATCTTCGGCCGTATTGATGCCATTAGTATTAGAAATGTCCATAAATAGCTTCAAATCACTCTCACGAGTTTGCGCCATCATAAACGTGTGAAAAGGTTTAATAGTGCGTTCTATTGCCTCTTGAGAATTTATCTCTTCATTTACATAAGGTTGAAGCGCTTGTACATTAACTTGATCAAAGACTGGCGCCATAATAAACAGAGTCAAGAATAAGGTCATGCCAATAAGAATTTGATTAGAGGGCGACTGCTGAAGGCCTAACGCTTGTCGTAAAATAGCAAAAACAATAATGATGCGTGTAAAAGATGTGGTCATTAACAACAATGCCGGTATGAACGACAAGGCTGTCATAATGGCTAGTATCTGAATACTAACCGAGTACTCCTGAGAACCATCTATACCTGTTGTAACTTGTAATGCAGACAAGGATGGTAATTTTTGAATATTCTCTAAGGTTGACGCAGTCTTTTCTATGCTCTGAGATGAATCTTGTGAAAACACATCATTATTAAAAAACACCAAGAAGAGTGCCAGTAAAGTCAAAAATAAAAGGTGAATAAGCGATTTTTTATTCACCACATTGCCATTTAACACCCTATTATTAAATACTTTTTTATTCAACAAGGAATAATCATCATTGATTGCATTCATCCTACAGCTTCGCTTTTTTTAAGCACAGCTTTTAGCTTTTCGGCAAAAGAAGATGATAAATCATTAACAATTTTATTATTTGAAAAGGCAGCATTCGTTATCGTCTCATTAGAGGCATGAGAACTATAAGGCTCGGCCGCAATATTTTCTGACGGCTGTTTTTTTGAATCAGGCTCTAATGTTTTAACAAGCCCTACAAAACCAGGAGCCACACCAATAAGTATTTTTTCACCCTCAACTTCAATTAGCAATAACTTTTCTTTTGGCGACAACGCTAAAGTGCTTTTGATTTTCATCGCATTAGTTGAGGTATAACCCTTATAACCAACACGTTTTATTAACCAAACCACAACAAAAATCATTACAATCGTTGCCGCTAAACCTAACATCATCTGAATTACACTAGAAGAATATGACATGGGTGGCGCTATCACTCCGACCTCTTCGGCAGCATTAGAAAAATCTGCCCAAAAAAGTAACGTAAGACTAAACGATGATTTTTTTATCACCAGATTACGCTTCATTTTTGCTACAAGTAATAGAATCATATTGCTACTCTTATCATTTACTTTTAACCGTTATTAGTAATAAGGGTTAATTAACAACTACGCTAAATTTTTAATTCTTTCGGCTGGACTAATAACATCGGTCATGCGAATTCCAAACTTTTCATTAATCACAACTACTTCGCCATGCGCAATTAAAGTGCCATTAACCAATACATCTAGAGGTTCACCCGCTAGCCGATCAAGTTCGATTACAGAACCTTGATTTAACTGCAAAAGATTACGAATAGTAATAGAAGTACTGCCTACTTCCATCGAAATAGAAACAGGGATATCCAAAATTATTTCTAAGTCTGGATCAATACTTTTTACCAGCCCGCCATTAACATCGAATTTCTCCAAGTCAATGGCTTCTACTTTCGCCTCCTTATCGGCCTGTTCTTCCATCGCACCTGCCCAGGGATCATCTGCTTCAGCAGTAGCCTGCTCTTCCATCGCGCCTGCCCAAGGATCTTCTTCCTTCGACTCTGCCGAAGTTTCTGCTGGTTTCTCTTTATCGTCATCACTCATTTGACGCATCCTCACTTTTAGTTTTTTGATTGACTAAGCTCGGGATTGGCGAGCTTAAAATTTTGGTTTTTTCAACATGCCCAGTTACCTTAAGGGCTAAATTTCCATTTGACTGGCCTATTTCAGTCGTAAACATAGGCACACCATTTACATTTATTTTATGTAAATCCAACATCTCTATTGGAAGAATGTCACCTGTTTTTAAGCCAACAACATCACGTAGAGAAATAGTATCGCGAATTAAATCGCATTCTAATTTAACCTTTGCTGCCATTATGTCTTCGCGTAGTGAGTTTTCCCAACGATCATCGCGATCATCGCTATCGCTTTGCAGGCCTGCATCTAGCATTTCTCGTATGGGTTCGATCATCGAATAAGGAATAGTGATATGTAAATCACCGCCACCGCCATCAAGCTCAACATGAAAAGTACTAACAACAACAACCTCGCTCGGGCTAACAATATTTGCCATCGAAGGGTTCACTTCTGAATTCACAAGATCAAACTCTAAGGGCAATATTGCTCGCCAAGCTTCTTTTAAATCGATAAATGCTTGCTCTAGTACAATGCCTACAACACGCAGCTCTGTTGGTGTGAATTCACGGCCTTCGATCTTTGCATGACGGCCGTCACCACCAAAAAAATTATCAACTAATTTAAACACTAACTTCGCATCAAAAATAAAGAGCCCTGCGCCTCTTAATGGGCGAATTTTTACAATATTTAAACTAGTGGGTACATATAAAGTATGGACATACTCCCCAAATTTCATTATTTGAACACCGCCTGTTGATACATCAGCATTAC
>CAXMPB010000148.1:0-6177 GCA_964195035.1 Cellvibrionaceae bacterium
TTGTCTGTCAAGCCCAATTAACACCGCACCCAGTGATGCTTCGTGTGTATTAATAAGCTCTATCACTTCTCTCACTGCCGTGCCCGCTGTAATGACATCATCAATAATAGCAACTTTTCCAGATAGAGGAGCGCCGACTAGCAGGCCCCCCTCACCATGATCTTTTGCTTCTTTTCTATTATAGCAAACAGGAAAATCTAGGCCGTGTTCATTCGACAAGGCGGCCGCTGTTACCGACACAAGAGGAATACCTTTGTATGCAGGGCCAAACAACAAATCAACCTCCACCTCAGAATTTATTAATGCCTGGGCATAAAAACTCCCTAGCGCTGCTAATGCAGAACCTGATTGAAAGCGTCCCGCATTAAAAAAATATGGACTCACGCGACCTGATTTTAAAGTGAACTCACCAAAACAAAGCGCTTTATGCCTAATTGCCAACTCAATAAAGGCTTTTTGATAATCTTTCATGAAGTTTTCCAATAAATTGTCTACATTAATATAACATTAGCTTAGCTTTGATTTACAATGAAGCCTATAGTTATCACTAAAAAAAATGTTTTTTAATGATAACTACCTGATTATTTCCGCTTATTAGCGGTCATCATCAGTAAAAAGTCACCATAGATCACTATTTGCTCAAAAACATGTGTTTATGCTGATTGTAATTTATATAATAATAACCTGTGATTACATTAACAGGCACCCATATCTAACAAGTATCAGGTGTTTCTAGCCCAGTAATCATGTATCGATGCTTTCATCAATAAGGATTATTTATGCGTATTATTAGCCTCAACGTTGATGGCATAAAACAAGCCGCTGCACGAGGCCTATACGACTGGTTAGCCGATCAAGAGGCTGATGTCATTTGCATTCAAGATTTACGTTGTCTTGAATATGAAACAGATGGTGATAGTTTTCATATGGATGGCTATAACGCTTATTTTTTTGATTCTGGTGTTAAACATTATAACGGCGTTGCCATTTATACTCGCGCTCTACCAAAAGCACTGATTTATGGCTTTGGTTTTTCAAGTGGCGTTGATATGGAAGGACGTTATCTACAAGTAGATTTCGATAATATCAGTATCGGATCCTTATTGGCGCCATCTGCAACCAGTAATGCTGAATCCCAAGAAGTTAAAATGCAATTTTTTGACGATCTCCAAGCACATTTAACCAAAATAAGCCGAAAACGTCGCGATTTTATATTTTGTGGCGACTGGGGTATTGCACCAAAAGCCGATGATGTTTCAAACCCATCAGAGCAAAAACTTGTATCAGGGTTTTTACCCGAAGAACAACATTGGATGAAACAGTTATCACAAATTGGTTATATCGATGCGTTTCGTCAAGACAATGCTGATAGAGATGAGTATTCTTGGTGGCCAAGTGGCGCGCTTGGAGAAGGCGATGCATGGAGAAGTGATTTACAAATTGTCTCTTCTTCTCTTTCTCAAAAAATAGATTACGCCATGATCTATAAAAACAAACTATTTTCGTCACACTTACCCATTATCATTGATTATGATATTGAGCTTCAACCAGAAGACTTATAAACACATCGTAGTCTGTTGAACATAGGAGAAACCTTTTAAGGGCCTGTTCATAAAAAGGCCGATACATATTGGGCTTTTTACCGATGCTATTAAGAACTCTAAATAAACCCTCATTTATAGCGAGTTTATAGCCTATGTTTTTAAAATGATGGTTAAAGCTCCAAAAACTTTTCGCACTCTTTTTCTATTTTTTCAATATTGGGAATAGCGGCTTGTTCTCCAGCCACAAATACTTGCATTTGATCGTATGGTTTAGCGCCGAGCCGTGTGTTTTCTGATATTTCATTAGCGGCAACGCGACTTAAACGAGGAATGCCTTGTGTAGGCATGCAAATAAAGTTTAACTTGCTGTCTACGCCGGTACGGTTAAGTATAATCAGTTGGCTGTCGTCTTTAATGCTCGGCAAATTATCATTGTTGAGCACCTCATAAGAAACCATAGGCACTTGTTCGCCCCGCCACAAAAAACTCCCTAAAAACCATTGAGGAGTTTCACTTGATGAGTCGAGACTGACCTGCGGCGCTTGATAAACTACCATCTCAGCAACACTAACCGTTGGCAATACTAGTTTACAGCCACTCATTGGCACCAATAAACTCGGTATTTCAGTAGTGCCTTCACTACTTACTGGTGTTGAACTCATATGAGATTCCTATTTTTAATTTTTAGTCTGTCCAAGTACTTTTCAAAACAGCCGATAAGATAACCTTTTAAACCCCAAGTTGTTATACGCTAGTGGCCTCTATAGTCTTTGCTCTTTGCAAGCACTGTAAATGTATCGCCAAATTTTTCACCGAATCCATCACCTTTACACAACCTGTGCTATCAATCGCATTAGGCATTGAGCCTGCCGTGCATTGTGATGGGGTCTGAATCCATACATTACCACCACCACGACACATTAAACGTGCTCCTACTATACCGTCATCACCCATACCGGAGAAGTAAATAACCCCGCTACATGCACCAAATCGATCGGCGACATTTGCCACCACATGATCGATAGAGGGCCTATAAAGTCCACGCCAAGCATTACTTCTGATGGCTAAAGTTCCATCGACAAGTATATCAAGCTGTTTATCTGAGGGGACAATAGTAACGGTATCGACACATAAAACATCACCATTACCTGCCACACGACCTTGATAGGCACTGTTGCGAGCAATACTATTGGCAAGTACAAGATTTTGTTGTGATTCGATATGCTGCACATAGACTAATGCTAGCTCAAGGCCACTTGGCAATGCATCTAAAAATTCTTTAACGACTTCGGGACCACCAGTAGAGGCGCCCAAGACCCAAACATGCTTGGCGGGCGTTAGGTTATATTCAATCACTGATAATTGACCCGAGACACTTAACAGTTTGTCCGCTAGCAACCTTGACCATGAAGCGAAACCAGTATCGTTAACGTTATAAACTTTACCCTCGCCAAAAATAACAGGAACATTTAACCCATATAGCCAACGCTCGAACACGCTGAATTTTTCAAGCATAGATATGCTAGAGCTATCAATATCAACCAACCAAACATCTACGCTTTTTCTGGCGCGCTCAAGTAAAAAAAAGTTGTCGAATATCTCTGTCACCAACCATGCATCAAACACTATAAATCCACAAGATTCTGTGGTGCCTCGCAAGTGATGCTGTTGCACAATAGATTCACTAATAATACCGACATTAAGGCTACGCATACGCTTCAACCTTTTCCGGGATTATTAACTGCTTGATAAAATTAACTATTAAGATGTTCATGTTCAACGAGACTACGAATACTCTCTAATAGCGCTTCTTCTTGGTAAGGTTTACCCATATATAAGTTTGCACCTGCCTCCAAACCACGCTGACGATGCTTTTCTCCCGTTCTAGAGGTGATCATAATGATGGGTAAATCTTGATGGCGTTGACTAGAACGCACTCTTTTAGCTACTTCAAAACCATCCATGCGCGGCATCTCAATATCTAACAACATAATATCTGGTTGGTGATCTTGCAAAACACCAATCGCATCGACACCATCTTTTGCTGTAATAACGTCATAACCTTCGCGCTCAAGGAGGCGAGTCGTTACTTTTCTTACTGTTACAGAATCATCTACCACCATCACTAATGGATTTTTTTCAACGAGTTTTTCCACTGCAATAAGCTCTGTATCTTCCGAATCAATCAGATTGCGGCTTAGGCTGCTTCGAATCAATGCATTAGGATCTAAAATCACAACCACATGACCATCACCCATAATTGTCGCGCCCGACACACCGAGTACAGATTTAAATTGAGGCCCTAAACTTTTTACAACAATCTCACGGCTACCTTGAAGATTATCGACCTGAAATGCTACTGAGTGATCAGTGCTACGCACCAAAATGACGGGTAAAGGTAGGGTATGACCTTCCATTCGCGGCACAGGCGCTGCATCGTCGAGCAGTGTACTCAAGTGCCGAAGTTGATACTCTTGATTAGCGTATTGGAATAACTCATTGGGATGGGCATAATAATGTTCGAGCTCAAAGGGGCTAACACGCACAATACCCTCGATAGTATTGAGCGGGATTGCATAGCTATCTTCACCCATATTGATCATTAGTGCGCGGTTAACCGATACCGTAAACGGTACGCGAATAGTAAAAACGGTGCCTTCGCCAAGCTGAGAATTAATAGCGATGCTACCGCCCATTAGACGAATCTCACTATTCACGACATCCATACCCACACCGCGACCCGAAATTTGAGTAATAGTCTCGGCAGTAGAAAAACCCGCATGTAAAATAAACTGTAGAATTTCTTTATCGCTTAAATCGGTATTACTACCAATAAGATTACGCTCAATCGCTTTTTGTCGAACGCGTTTAATGTCAATGCCAGCCCCATCGTCGGCAACTAATACCAACACGTCACTGCCATCGCGATCAAGTGAAATAACAATACGCCCTGCCGATGCTTTGCCAGCCCCTTCACGGGTTGCTAGATCTTCTATGCCGTGATCTATAGCGTTACGAAGCATATGCTCTAAGGGCGCAACCATGCGCTCCATCATGCTTCTATCTAATTCACCCTCGGTGTTACCTAACTCTAAATCAACACTTTTATTAAGCTCTGTTGATATTTGTCGAACAATCCGACGTAATCGCGGCACAATACGAGAGAAAGGCACCATTCTCGAACGCATCAAGCCCTCTTGTAAATCAGTATTAATACGCGATTGCTGTAACAATACCGTTTCTGCATCTCGTGTCTTATCAGAAAGCGTGCCCTTTAAATCCATTAGGTCAGAGGCAGATTCCGTTAAGGAGCGAGATAATTGCTGTAATTGTGAGTAGCGATCCATTTCTAGCGGATCAAAATCTTCGGTCTCCGTCATCTGCTCTTGACGAAAGATAACTTGCGCTTCTGTTTCAATATCTAGTCGTCTGATTTGCTCTTGAAGACGCTGAACCGTTGAACCCATCTCATCCAAAGAATAACCGAGTTCACTGATTTGCTCCTCCATACGACCACGACTAATGGATGTCTCGCCCGCTAAATTAACCAATTCTTCCATCAAATTAGCAGAAACTTTGACCATTTCTTGTGGTTGGTTACGTCGAGCTGCAGCTGCATCATTAACTATAGTAGCTTGGCTAACACTTGCTCCAGTCACCTCTTTTAAAATAGTAAGAGGCGATTCTTTACCCGTAAAGGGAACGACATTGGCATTCGCTTTAGCGACTTCTTTTAAGCCAATGTCCGTTGGGGGTTTGTTTTCATTAGCGGAGTTTTTGGGCTCTACATTACTATCTGTTATCGCAGTCTTGGGCTGATCAACAGCTAATTCCTCAACAACATCATTTGGAGAGTTAATTAGCATTTCAACATGGTCTACCTGTCGAATCATCTGATCTTGGTATTGATTAACTTGTAGAAGTACCTCATCGCTATACTCATCGTTAATGTGACTAATTAAAAAAGTCTCATAGTTATGAGATAAATCGCCAAGCCCCACTAGACCTGCCAGGCGAGCACCCCCTTTAAAGGTGTGTAATGTGCGCTGCATTAATTCGTTGCGCTCACGATCGACAACACCATTGTCCCAGCCACCAATAGACCCATCTAAGTCTTCTAGTAATTCATGCGCTTCTTCAAGAAAGATTTCAATAATGTCTTCATCTAAATCCTCTAAAGAAAGCGCCTCGGTGTTGAAAGTATCATTATCTTCTAGTGATTGTGTTGAAGCCTGACTAATCGCTTCAAGCTTAATGTTTTCTACCTTAGTGTCATCAACAAAGATATCTGCACCATCGGCAGTGACGCCATTATTTTGGTCATTGAGCGGTTCACTAATAGGGCTTATTTTAGGTAGCGATTGAAGACTTTGTAATAATTCCTCGTTCGGCTGTGGTAAATCTTGCCCAGCAGCTATCGCATCGATAGTGTTCATTAATTCATTGTGGCCTAATAATAAGGCCGCATAACTATCCAAATTTGCCTCTACTTCGCCATTAATAAACTGGCTATACACTCCTTGTAAAGCACTACTTAGATGGGCCATGGGCTGAAGATTTGCCCGCTCTGCACCGTGGTAAAGTGTCGCCAACTCGTCGTGTAATGGCTGCCAATCACTAATCGCTGCGGGAG
>CAXMPB010000149.1:0-6261 GCA_964195035.1 Cellvibrionaceae bacterium
TTATTAATAACCGCGCACAAACGCACTCATAAACTTGTTGATATGGCGGTTTATTTGGTGGCCCTGATCAAGATAATAACTCTTCAAATGGTTTTATCGATTGTTACGCTAAGGGTAATATAACAACTATAAATAGAAACATTTTGACTGCCAGAACGACTAGATTTTTGGAGGTTTATTACCGATTGAGTGTCCGAATAAATATAAATTTATCAATTAGGGCTAAAGCTATTAAATCATCAAGATTTGCCTTAATATCTGCAATTACAAACACGTTCATAGTGAATCGTTGTTTATCTTAGCTATTGAGTATAAATTACCAATAAAAGAAACATCTTTTGTTATCAAAGACTCGACTAAAACCCCGCGCGGCGTCTCGCCAAAAAAACGGAATGCATTATAAAAATTTTTTAGATTAGGTGAAAATTAGATCTGTTTAAGCATCTAAGGCTTGTATTGCTTCGCGCACTTTTTCAGCTTCCGCGGTAATCATCGAGTAACTTTTAATATCGCCGTTACGTTGAAATTGCATGCCTTCAAAAAGTAATTTTTCATATTTCTTTTGTAATTTTTTCTTCGGGTCAGTCTTTAAAAATCCGAACATAATAATAAACCAATGATTGTTTTAAATAAGCAATTAACTATGTAGTAGCACATGTTAATTGTATACTCTTTATACGGACGATAATTTTTTTGGTTTACTGAGGTATCGACTTTAACGCATGATAATGTTTATCGCTTTGCTCACCGGCATCTTTTTCGGGTAAATCCCAACCCTGTAAGTTTTTCTTAATGAGTTCGGTCAATGCATAAATATGAGTTTCGCTGTCATTAAGAGCAGGAATGTAATTATATTCCTCGCCACCAGATTCCATAAAATACTCTCTATTTTCTACACCGATCTCCTCTATGGTCTCTAGGCAATCGGCAGAGAATCCAGGGCAGACAATTTGAACGGATTTAACACCGCTCGATGGTAGTGATTTTAAGGTGGCATCAGTATAAGGCTGTAGCCATTCTTCTCGACCAAAACGCGACTGAAAAGTAACTAAGTAGTCGTCTTTAGCTAAACCCAATTTTTCAGCAATTAAGCGCGATGTCTTATGGCACTCGCAGTGATAGGGGTCGCCATTTTTTAAATAGCGTAAGGGTACGCCATGATAAGAAAATAACAATTTATCAGCGCTGCCGTTAGCTTCACGATAGAGCTGAATACTTTCAGCAACCGCATCTATATAGGGTGTGTAATCGTGATAGTGACTAATAAAACGTAAATCAGGTAGGCGGCGACGCTTAACAAAATCAGCTGCGACAGCATCAAAGGTTGAGCCGTTAGTTGCTCCTGAATACTGAGGATATAACGGTAGCACTAAGAGCTTGTTAACGCCGGCTTGTTGAAATTCTTCGATGCGCTTTGTAGTTGAAGGCTCACCATAACGCATTGAAAAGTCGACATGAATATGGTCGCCATATATATCAGCCAAAGATTTTTTGAGTGCAAGGGCTTGGTTTTGCGTATGTACCATTAGTGGTGATCCCTCGTCGGTCCATACGGTTTTATAAGCAGCGGCCGAGCGACTAGGACGGATACGTAAAATAATACCGTGTAATATACATATCCAGATCAACTTGGGTATCTCAACTACACGGGGATCAGATAAAAACTCAGCCAAATAAGTGCGTAACGCTTTAGCGGTGGGTGCCGTGGGCGTGCCTAAATTGGTAATCAGTACGCCAATTTTAGGTTGCTGTTTATGGGAGTAATCTTTTTGGCCGTTGTATTTCATAATATTATCAGCTGTTTCTTCAATAGTTAGATCAGTAGTTTCATCAATAGAGTGTTATAAATATTAACTTATCAATAGTAAAAACTATTGTACGTTAAAAACAAAAATTGAGCTAAACCAATGTTAGAGACAAAAAAGACACATTGCCCTTATTGTGGCGAAAAAATAGAAATTGTGGTGGACCCTACGGGAGGCGAGCATCAGCAATATATTGAAGATTGTTTTGTGTGTTGTAGGCCTATTATGCTAACAATCAGTACAGATTTTAACAGCGGCCAACTACAGGTTTATGCCGCCAGTGAAAATGAATAGACTTAAGTATTCACAGCGCAGAACGCTGTAAGCAAACATTTTGGCAATAGCTATTTTTAACTTAGAGCGGGCTTACCTAAAACAGCGCACTAAAAAATGGGCTTATTACATATCTAATTCTCTCAATACAATATTTGGTGGAATGGAGACCACCTTGCGACAAGACAATAAACCAATAGCTGCGATTAGAGCGGCGCCCAATAAGGGGCCAGCAATCCAAAGCTCGTAGTGAGGCTTTATTTGCCCATCAAAAATAAGATACTGTAGCCCCAATAATAATGTTTCTGCGCCAAATACTGCGATAATACCGGCAATAAACCCAAGTGTCGCAAACTCCAAGGTTAAGCTTCGTAGTATGAGTTTTTTACCACTACCAAGGGCACGCAATAATCCGGTCTCTTTCATGCGCGCGGACATGCTCGCATTAACCGCAGCAATTAATACGAGTACTCCGCCAAATAAAACTAACCACAGCATTAGCTCAATGCCTTTGCTCACTTGATCGATAATCGCTTTGATACGCTTGATGATCTTGCCGATCTCAATCACAGTGATAGTTGGGTACTCTTTTAATAATGTGGCAATAAGCGCACGCTTTTGGTTGGGAATAAAAACACTCGTTAAAAAGTTTGCTGAGTATTCGTCAAGTACACCAGGGCTAAATAAAAAATAAAAATTAGGTGTCATGGCATTCCAGTCAACAGTTCGAATACTCGCTATTTCAGCTTTAAGTACAAGGCCACCTAAGCTAAAACTAATAACATCACCAATGCTTAGACCGATCTCGAGCGCTTCTTCGGCCTCTACAGATACACCAGGCAGACCCGTTAGGCTTTGCCATTTATCCCACCAAAGGCCGTCAGTAATCATATTGTCGACGGCTAAATTATCAGACCAGCTAAGGTTTAACTCGCGGCGCAGTGCGTTTGATTTTTGCCGGTCTTGCTCGGTAAATTCAAGGCCATTTTTTGCCGTTAGTCGCCCCAACACCATAGGGTAGAGTGGGCTTGGAGATAAGTTTTGTTGAGTAAATAATTGATTAACACGATTTTTTTCGCTCGCTGAGATATTGAGTAAAAAATGGTTGGGTGCATCTTCTGGAATTTGCAATTGCCACTCTTTTATTAAACTAGTGCGCACAGAGTACAAAACCATCAGCAACATAAGGGCACAGGCAAAAACTAAAATTTGAGTAATGTTTTGTGTTCTGTAGCGCTGTAAATTTGATAAGGCTAAGCGCCAATAACTACCAGCTTGTGAGCCTAATTGCTTGGACGTATGTAATAAAAAAAATGCCAGCAAGGCACTAATAAGCACAATGACAACAAGACTTGAGACGATGGTTAGGGTAATAATCGTATCGCCACTGTAGATCCAAACTAGCAGTACAATTGCACCAAGACCAATCAGCCCTTTTAGCCATGTACCAAGTGAGTCGACAACTAATTCTCGACGCAATACTTTTAGCGGAGAAACTTTGGGCAAGTGCCAAAGTGGTGGTAGTGCGAAGCAGGCCAGGCAAAGCAGGCCTGTCATTAAGCCAACGCCATAAGAGCTGAAGGAAGCATTTACTAATGCGATATTAAATAAAGTGCTCAGGCTCGTTGCAATAATGCGCTGCAGTATCTCGCCGATGACAATACCAATTGACGAGGCCAATACACCTAAAATAATAATTTGAAAAAAATAGAGTTGCCGCACCAAAAAAGCACTAGCACCAAGGCTTTTTAATAAAGCGACTTGATCAATATGGCGATTAGCAAATTGCTGTGCGGCGATAGAAATAGCAACACTTGCCAGTAAGACACCAATAATAGCAGCGAGCATTAAAAATTGTGTACCGCGCTCTAATGCTGAGCTAATATTTCGTTGCGAATTTTTGATAGTAAGAAGCTGATAGTGATCACCTAAATTCGGTTGTAGCCATTGCTCAAATTGCGCTAAATTACCCTCATCTCCGGCCAATAACCATTTGTAAGTAACACGGCTACCCGTTTGTATAACGCCCGTCTCGGCAAGGTCACTTTGATTCATCAGCACTCTGGGGCTAAATGCAGTAAAACCAGAACCGGCATCGGGCTCACTAATGATGATATTGCTAACGATAAAATCCTTATTTCCAATCGCTAAGTTATCACCAAGTTCAATATTCATTAAAGGAAAAAGTCGCGAATCAATCCAGACTTCAGTCTTTTTAGGGATACCTTTGGCGACAATGATTTCATCATCAATAGCAAAGGGTATTTGACTGATAGTTAACTCACCTCGCAAAGGATAGGTATCTCCTACAGCCTTTACCGATGCTAATTGCATTTCATCGCCTGCAAATATCATCGAGCTAAATTCAGTAGTATGACTTTGCATTAAGGAAAACTCTAGCGGCTTGGTATTCCATTGAGTGGGTATGGCAAAACGGCTAGACACAACTCGGTCTGCTGCAAGATAGGTATTGCTTTGACGGCTAATTGATTGATCGAGCCGGTCAGAAAAAATAGCAATAGCACTAACAATAGCAACGGCAAGCGCGAGGGCAGTGGCAAGAATTTTTAACTCTCCGCTGCGCCAATTGCGAAGCAGTAGTTGCCAAGATAATAAAAAACGCAGGGATTTAAAAAGTGTGATGTTATAAAGCTCTCATTAAAGTGTGATTGTTAATGTAATGCGAATGTTAACGTTAAAATTAAACGCTAAGACGTGACTCAGACTTTAATAAATCTTAGTTGGCCTGTGAGTATGAATAATTGGCAGAGTCGCTAATCAATTGCCCTGCCTCTAGGGTGATTTGGCGTCCACAACGCTCCGCTAAGCGCTGTTCATGTGTCACTAAAATTAAGGTTGTGCCATGTGCTCGGTTTAATTCAAAAAGTAAGTCGATGATGGTCGAGCCAGTGACCGCATCTAAATTACCCGTTGGCTCATCGGCAAATAAAATCGAGGGGGTATTCGCAAAAGCGCGAGCAATGGCAACGCGTTGTTGTTCACCACCAGAGAGCTGTTTAGGGTAGTGTTTTAGTCGATGCTTAAGACCCACACGCTCTAAATAATTTTGTGCTTTTTGTTGTGCATCGCCACTACCATGTAACTCTAATGGTAGCATCACATTTTCTAGGGTATTGAGGCCTGGCAAGAGTTGAAAGGATTGAAATACAAAACCCACATGCTGTGCACGAATCGCAGCTCGACCCTCTTCATCCATAGAGCTTATGACTTGATCGGCGAGTGAAATATCACCTGTACTGGGGCTGTCGAGCCCTGCTAAAATACCTAATAAGGTCGACTTGCCTGAGCCCGAGGCGCCAACAATGGCAAGGCTTTCACCTTTATCAACGGATAAATTAATCTCATCAAGAATGATTAACGCTCCTTCAGCGGTACTGACAGATTTAGAGACATTAGAGACTTTAATCATAGATAAATACCCGATAGAAAAACAAACGTATTAGTAGTATGAGACAAATAGTTAACTGAATAAGATAGACACGACGTATCTATGATCATTCCATAAAAATGTTATCTTGCCATTAGATGATAATTTACGCGCTTATAGTATCTTTAGTTTGAATCATTCAGACATACGTTATTATTAGGTTGGATGTTAAGGAGAGTGTTGAGGTCAATCCCCGTCGAGCTCTAGAGGGTTGAGCTTCAGTTAATATGATTGAGCTCTATTAAATTATAAAGAGCTATGTTTATCGCTGTATTAAAAAGGTCTAAATCGATGGGTGCGAAAATTCTAAAAATATTCATACTGGTATTGTTTCTCGGCAGCACTAATCTAGTGATGGCGACTAATAACTCATCAACTACGTTATCGAATAATTCTTCAAATAAGATCCGGCCCATTATTTTAGTGCTAGGTGATAGCATTAGTGCTGCCTATGGCATAGAGTTGAGCAAAGGCTGGGTAGCTTTATTACAACAAAAATTATTGGCAAAAAATTATTCACATCAGGTCATTAATGCGAGTGTAAGCGGCAATACAAGTGCCGATGGACTTAAGCGTCTACCCAATCTGTTAAAACATTACACCCCTAACATTGTTATAATTGAGCTTGGCGGTAACGATGGTCTAAGAGGCTATCCCATCAAACTAATGAAAAAAAATATTCAATCAATGATTGATCTGAGCCAAAAAAATAATGCAGAAGTCTTACTAGCAGGT
>CAXMPB010000150.1:0-4533 GCA_964195035.1 Cellvibrionaceae bacterium
CATGGCAGCCCTAAAATTTTAAAAGCCATGAAGCGCCCAGGCTCTATTGATAACACACTTGCTCGCGTTAAAAAATGGCGAGAAATTTGTCCAGAATTGACTATTCGCAGCACCTTTATTGTGGGCTTTCCTGGCGAGACCGAAGAAGATTTTCAACTGCTATTAGACTTTATTGAAGAAGCTCAGCTCGATCGCGTAGGTGCCTTTAAATACTCGCCTGTTGCAGGAGCCGCAGCGAACGAGTTAGGCGAACACGTTAGTGATGAAATAAAAGAACAAAGACTAGAGCGTTTTATGGAAAAACAAGCAAAAATAAGCGCTGCAAGACTTCAATTAAAAGTGGGGAAAACCATCGCCATTATTATTGATGATGTAGACGAGGAAGGATCTATAGGCAGAAGCCAAGCCGATGCCCCAGAGATTGACGGCATGGTTTATTTAAACGATGAAACTCATCATCAGCCCGGAGATATCGTGTTAGTCGTCGTCACTCACGCAGACGAACACGATTTATGGGCAGAAAGTGCTTAACGACTTGAAGGCACTTAATGCTTTGTTCTCAACCACATTTAAACATCTATAGTATTTTTTTATTTTATGACGCACTTTTATTCAAGCTATTTTTTAACACTAATAAAAATATCTCCCCTTTTTATTCGATTACTGATTGATCGCTGTTGGAAAATAATAACGCGAGCTGATTCACTCAGCAGTGACGAGGCTCAAGTAAAGGTTATTGGCCATGTATTGCGTGCAAAAAACATTAAGGTCACCGATCAACGCTTATTAAATATAGTTAATATTCTTCCCAACCATATTAGCATTGATGCAAAAGAGCGCGTGCCGGCTTTATTGGATCAATGGAACATAACAACATGCGTAAAAAACCTTAGTGAGACAAATGAACCCATTGATTTTTCAAAAGAAGAAGTCGTAAAAAAATTATGCGCAGACGACATCAATGACATTCAAACACCCTGCCTAATTCGACTCAATAATGGCCGAGCAGCCGCATTAATTGAAATCGTCGAGGGCTTGGGCGAGTATAAAAAGTCACTTTTTCTGTATCATCCCGATCAGGGCGTACAAATTATCTCGCCTCACGATTTAATCAACATCTGGTCCGGTGACTTATTCGATATGGATTCAGTAAATGCATTTAAAGAACCACAATTTTTCGATAAAAACACGGGCGAACAATGGAGTCACTGGCAGCGACCGGGCACCATTTTATTAACGCTACTATTTATACTCGCAATGATCCATTACCAAGTAACCCACTACTTAGGTTTTGCACTGTTTATTTATCTTGGCATAACCGCCTGCTTAATCGCAGGGCTCGCGCTTTCTTTAATATTAGCGCAACACGCGATGGGCAATACAACGGGCGCTTTCGCAAAATATTGCTCGGGCGACTCTATAATTAGTTATGACAGTGGCTCTGAAAACAACTCTCAATACAGTTGCAGCGATGTGCTCGACAGCCCTAACGCTAAATTTTTAGGAGTTAGTCATGCAGATTTTGGTGTTGCCTACTTTTCTGGGGTACTTCTATTATTCTTTACTAGCCTGCTAACCGTAGATGCTTACCCCTATATTCATTCAATCAATACAAGTGTTATTTATTTAAGCTTTTTAGCGCTAATTTATAGCGGCTACTCAATCTACCTGCAAAAATACCGCTTGAAAAAATGGTGCCGCTTATGCTTTTACACACAAGGCATTGTTGTTTTACAGGCCATATTTGCGTTCATTTTTTTGGGTTTTTCTCACCATACAATACAGAATCATTTTTCACTTTCGCTAACTTTAGTTTTGTTATGCACACCAGGATTTATCTGGCATTTTTTACGCGCACAGCTTATTGGTAAAACGATTCAACAAGAGCAACAACATCAAATTCAATCAATCATTACTAGCGAAAAAACCATTCAAGAAATTTTACAGTCGCAACAACAACGATTAAATTCAGATCAAGACGGCTGTATTACCCATGAAGATGAAGATTTAGAAAGCGATCTTATTATTAGATCTTACAAAAGCTTAAGAGATGATAATTCTCAAGCGCTTCGAGTTGTATTAGGCTTGTCACCGAGCTGCCTGCACTGTGGATCGATGCTAGAAGAGGTTTATCAATTTCTACAATATAATGATTCAGCTATTGAATGTCGCATCAGACTTATTGTGAGCGAAGGGGATACTCGCGAGGCCAGAAACGATAGGATTATCGCCGAACATATCACAGCTTTTGTAACCAACGTTGGCGAAGGCTCCTCGATGGCCATAGGCGCTCTTCGCAATTGGTATCAAGATGTTAAGGCAGAGGATGTTAAGCAATGGCTCGGCAGCGTGCGTAACATTAGCGACGATGAAAGCATTGATGTTAGTGCATTACTAGCAGATACGAGTTTTTGGGCAAACCAGAAAAACATTAGTGTACTCCCCGCTATGTATATTGAGAATACTCACATGCCTTTTGTTAGTGAAGATTATTCGAGCATTCTATTACGGAAGATCTGCTTAGCTTAATTACAATCGTATCTTGAGACTGACTCGAGGCCCTTTACAAAAAAACTCACAATTAAAGAAAAAACTTCATAGCTTTTTCTTTACCCTAATTAACCATTTAAATTTAACTCCACCTTTTGGATTTTATTTTAGATAGCACAGACTTCATCAATCTCAAGATATCTACCTTTTACTCGATAACTGACAATAAAACAGCTCTTCTATGGAGCAATTATGACTCAAAGGTGCCATTAAGAGACATGAGCTTGATGAGTTTAAAGACAAAGTAGACATTTTTAATGCCGCCAGAAAAGGCCGAAAAACCAGACCAAAGCGGCGGTTTTTTGGACCCGCTGGCTGGCATTTTTTATGGCTATTTTCTAATATACCCTAAGTCTTTTTTCCTGCACCAAGCCAGTACTCTAAATCCTGCTGAGTGTGATCTAACATTTCTATTTTATTCCCAAGCTCACTACTAAGAGCCTCTCAATACTCGATGCCTGACCTTACTTCATGAGTTAAGAAGATAAGAAAACGCTTTAAATCGGGTAGATACACTAAGTCTGTTTCGGACTCAAATAGCTTATGGCTACCATCCGGTTTTACGTATGTGTTGATCGCTGCCTCCAAAACCCAAAGCTTATACATAAACTTAATGTCCCTCTTGTCCGTATCTTTGAGCATGCACCTCAACACTAGCTTCCACTCTATCGCTTTTTCTAAAAGCCCAGGTTCTATATGGCCAATAAATTTAGATCGGATGTCCGCCCTACATCCACAGAGACAAATGTTCTAAATTACAACTTTAAACGTTTTTTGCCATAAGTGAAGATTAGGCTTTTTTGATTTCAGAAAAAGTTTACGACCACAAAAAAGCCGAGCAATGCTCGGCTTTTTTTATACTTAATACTAAAGATTGAAGACCTAAAACTAATCTTCTGCTTTAGGCTCTGCTGCTGGCACTGCTTCGGCAGGAGCTTCTTCAGCTGCCTTTGGATTAGCCTCTTTAATAGAAAGCTTAATACGTCCGCGTTGATCGACGTCTAAGCATTTAACGTTAACCATTTGACCTTCTGTTAGGTAATCGCTCACAGCATTAACACGCTCTTCAGCAATTTGGGAGATGTGTACAAGACCATCTTTACCCGGTAGGAAGTTAACAAAGGCACCAAAGTCTACAATGCGAACAACTTTACCTTCATAAATTGCTCCAATTTCAGCTTCTGCTGTAATCTCGCCAATCTTATCTAGAGCTGCTTGTAATGATTCGCCGTCGTCTGCATAGACTTTAACAAGACCATTATCGTCGATATCAACCGATGCGCCAGTCTCCTCAGTAATAGAGCGAATAGTTGCACCACCTTTACCGATGATGTCGCGAATTTTATCCGGATCAACTTTAATAGTCTCAAAACGTGGTGCGTTATCAGAAACCTCTGTGCGAGACTTATCAAGTACCTTATTCATTTCGACTAAGATATGTAGACGCGCCTGCAATGCTTGGTCAAGAGCGATTTTCATAATCTCTTCGGTAATGCCTTGGATTTTAATATCCATTTGAAGAGCGTTAATACCGTTGGCGGTACCTGCAACTTTAAAGTCCATATCACCCAGATGATCTTCATCACCTAAGATATCGGTTAATACCGCAAAGCCTTCATCTTCTTTAATAAGACCCATTGCAATACCGGCAACAGGTGCTTTAAGAGGAACACCCGCATCCATCATTGCTAAACTTGCGCCGCAGACAGAGGACATAGAACTTGAACCATTAGATGCCGTAATTTCACTCACTAAGCGAATTGTGTACGGAAAAGACTCTTCCGTTGGTAATACGGCTGCAATACCACGACGCGCAAGACGACCATGACCAATCTCACGACGGCCAGTACCACCCATGCGACCACACTCACCTACTGAATAAGGAGGGAAGTTATAGTGCAACATAAAGTTATCTTTACGACTACCTTCTAGCGCATCAATTAATTGTGCATCCCGTGAATTACCGAGGGTAGCAACAACTAT
>CAXMPB010000151.1:0-7629 GCA_964195035.1 Cellvibrionaceae bacterium
TGTTTTGGGTGTGGTTATTGTTTTGGTGCTTGCAGGTGTTGCTGTGTATTACCTGCGTCAGGTAAAAACAATGCAAGCTATAAAAACACAGCAACTTAAAGAGTTAGATGATTTAAAAAGTGATCATAATAATTATTTAAACCGCAGCGTGCAGGTGCTGGCCCAAGGGCTAGTAGCGGAGCAGCTTAGCTTAACCGAAGGCGCTATTCGTATTAGTGTATTACTAGACAATTTAAAAATTGATGAAGATGAACGCAATGACTACAGTGCGTTGTTTCAGTTAGCAGAGGCAACGTCACACATCCCTATTCTTGATGCTTGGAACCGCTTATCAAAAAAAGAAAAGAATAAATTCGAAAAGATACGGGCTAGTCTCGAGGCTCAATATAAAGATTTTGTAGTAGATGCGGCGCGTCGATTAAAAGGTAAATCATTTAGTTAGCTTTGGGGATGGCGTTGGCGTTAAGGTGAATTGTCGCCCCTATAGTCGCCAATGATACTACTATTATTACAAGCTATTTGTTTGAAGCAAGTCACTACAGTATATCATCGATCCTTTTTAAGAGCTGTTTCGTCTTAGCCAAGTGCTAAATGTCTGATAGAAGCGTTGTTGCCTTGTTTCGCGCGATATACTCCTTCCAATTGCTACTTTTTTTCAATAGAATGTGCGCTAATTGCTCTCGGGGTGCATTGTGCTGAGATGATGAGGTCTTAATTTTATGTTATTAATAAAGACGCCATCGAACCCGTGAACCTGATCCAGTTAGTATTGGCGTAGGAATGAGCACGAATGACTTTTTTATTCATTCTCCTCTTTATAAAAAGAACATCTCATAAGAGAATGTCGTTTTATCCTTGCCCTCTAGCGTTTATTAGCCCATTTATTTAACACTAACTGTTAAATAATTTTATATGACATTGAGAGGACTTTTGATGAACAGTAAACTTTCTGACCCTAAATCTATACTTACCCGCAAGCCTTTGCCTGCGAGCGAGAAAATTTACGTAGCTTCTGACACTATGCCCGATGTCAAAGTACCTATGCGCAAAATCAATTTAACCGATGGTACTCATGTTACAGTCTATGATACCTCTGGCGCTTACACCGATCCTAATATTGAGATTAATGTCCATGAAGGTTTAGCCGACGTTCGTTCTAAGTGGGTTGAAGCCCGCGATGACACTGAAGTTTACGAAGGTCGTGAAATCAAGCCAATGGACAATGGCCATAACGATTCAGAAAAAGCCTTTCAGTTTTACAATGAAGATTTGCAGCGTACGCCACGTCGCGCTAAAAAAGGCATGAATGTATCTCAAATGCATTACGCACGTAAGGGCATCATCACCCCCGAGATGGAATATATCGCCATTCGTGAAAACCAAGAACGTGTTGCTTTAAATAATGAATTTACAACCGAGGAGCGTACTGAGCGCTTAAAAGGTAATTCATGGGGTGCAGATTTACAGCCCATTACCGCTGAATTTGTTCGTGACGAAGTTGCTCGTGGTCGTGCGGTTATCCCCGCCAACATTAATCACATCGAATTAGAGCCAATGATTATTGGTCGTAATTTCTTGATTAAAATTAATGCCAATATCGGTAACTCAGCATTATCTTCTGGCATTGAAGAAGAAATTGAGAAATTGGTTTGGTCTACTCGCTGGGGCGGCGACACAGTGATGGATTTGTCAACGGGTAAAAATATCCATTCAACTCGCGACTATATTGTACGTAACTCACCTGTGCCAATTGGTACTGTGCCTATCTATCAAGCGCTTGAAAAAGTGAATGGCGTAGCAGAAGATTTAACCTGGGAAGTCTTTCGCGATACCTTGATCGAACAAGCAGAGCAGGGCGTGGATTACTTTACTATTCATGCCGGCGTATTATTGCGTTATGTGCCAATGACCGCTAATCGCGTAACGGGTATCGTCTCACGCGGTGGCTCTATCATGGCTAAATGGTGCATTGCTCATCATAAAGAAAACTTCTTATATACTCATTTTGAAGATATCTGCCTTCTTATGAAAGAATACGATGTGACCTTCTCTTTAGGTGATGGTCTGCGTCCCGGTTCATTAGCCGATGCAAACGATCCTGCTCAATTTGGTGAGCTAGAAACACTTGGTGAGTTAACTAAAATTGCTTGGAAGCACGATATACAGACCATGATTGAAGGTCCTGGGCATGTGCCAATGCATATGATCAAAGAGAACATGACCAAGCAGTTAGACAACTGTGATGAAGCTCCGTTTTATACGCTTGGGCCTCTAACTACGGATATTGCCCCGGGTTATGATCACTTTACCAGTGGTATTGGTGCAGCTATGATTGGTTGGTTTGGTTGTGCAATGCTTTGTTATGTGACGCCCAAAGAACATTTAGGTTTGCCGAATCGCGATGATGTAAAAGAAGGTATTATTACCTACAAAATCGCAGCGCACGCGGGTGATATTGCTAAAGGTCATCCTGGCGCACGTTATCGCGATGATATGTTATCGAAAGCACGTTTTGAATTCCGTTGGGATGATCAATTTAACCTAGGTTTAGATCCTGATCGTGCTCGTTCATTCCACGATGAAACACTTCCTAAAGATTCTGCTAAAGTTGCTCACTTTTGTTCGATGTGTGGCCCTAAGTTCTGCTCTATGAAGATTTCTCAAGAAGTGCGTGATTATGCTGCGGTTAAAGAAATCGAAGAAGGCATGCGTCAAAAATCTGCTGAGTTTAAAAGTTTAGGTAGTGAAATATATGTTGAGCAAATTGATTAATTGATGCGTTAGTTAGCAATTATCAATTAGTTGATAGCTTGATTAAACGTTAATGGGGTTAGTTAATAATATCATGTCGAACAAATCTATGACCGTTGGTATCGCCGGCGCCGGAGTGATGGGTCGCGTACTGGCGTGGCAGTTACTGCGCGCAGGCTATACGGTTAGTTTATTTGATAAAGATGATATCGATTTTGGTGATGCAGCGGCATATACCGCTGCAGGCATGCTAACGCCTTATTGCGAAGTTGAGTCTGCTGAACTTATGGTTTATGAGCTTGGTAGGCGCTCTCTTAAACTTTGGGATAACTTGGCTTCTGAGCTTAATGGAGATCTAGGTTATTTTAAAGATGGTAGTTTGGTTGTTGCCCACAATGCGGATCAGCCCGATTATGATCAATTTAATCAGCAAGTGATGCATAAGCTATCGCCAAGCTCTGACCAATATCAAGAACTCAACCAAGATGGTTTGGCAGAAGTTGAGCCAGAACTTTCTACTCAATTCTCCTCGGCTATCTACTTACCCGAAGAAGCTTGGCTATCGCCTACAAAAACATTGAAGCTCTTAGCCGATCGCCTGATCGAGGGTGGTGTTACTTGGTATTCGGGTCGTGTGATTCTCTCCACAAAGCCTCACGTCATTACAACCAATGAAGGTGAGCATCATTTTGATATAGTGATCGATTGTAGAGGCTTAGGTGCTAAATCGCAGTGGCCTGAGATACGTGGTGTGCGCGGTGAGCTAATTTGGTTAAAAGCGCCAGAGGTAAAAATAAAACACCTTGTACGTTTAATGCATCCACGCTACCGATTATATTTAGTGCCTTGTGGTTACGATGATTTATATATTGTGGGTGCTACTCAAATAGAAAGTAGTGATATGGGCCCAATGACAGTGCGCTCTAGTTTAGAGTTGTTGTCAGCGGCTTACAGTTTACACTCAGGGTTTGCAGAGGCTCGTATTGTTGATATGCGCACTAATTGTAGACCTGCTTTGGAAGACAACTTACCAAAAATCGAGTCTAGTGATGGTCTGATTCGTGTCAATGGCTTGTTTAGACACGGCTTTTTACTATCTCCTGCACTTGGAGAAGAAGTCGTTCACCACCTTGAGAATTCAAATTATCAATCAGCATTTGCTGAGTTAATTAACCGAGTCGCTTAGACCTAGTATTATTAATATGATTACACTGCAATTGAATGGTGAAAATAAAACCTTGAAGGCGGGCGCCTCAATCACTGATGCTATTAATGATTGGCGACTGGAAGATAAAAGTTTTGCGGTCGCTGTCAATGAAGAATTCATCCCTAAATCGGCTTATGGTGAAACATCGTTAATAGAGGGTGATAAGGTCGAATTGCTTATTCCCATGCAAGGTGGTTAATTTTTCTAACTATTGATAGCGGTCTATTTATATCTATTACTTATACCTATTTACGTATAACAATTTACTTATAACAATGTTTATTAATATTTATGTGGCAATTAGCAGATAAAAAAATTTCAAGTCGATTACTTATTGGCTCAGCTCTATACCCTTCACCCGATGTGATGAAAAAAGCGATAACTGCTTCTGGCTCAGAGGTGGTAACAGTTTCTCTCAGACGTCAAAATATAAGCTCAACAAAAACTGATGTTAATGACTTCTGGATACTATTACAAAAATTAAATCTTAATATTTTACCCAATACAGCAGGTTGCCACTCTGTTAAAGAGGCTGTGACAACGGCGCAAATGGCACGTGAGATTTTTGGGACGAAGTGGATAAAACTAGAAGTTATTGGCGATGAATATAATCTTCAGCCAGATCCTTTCGCACTTCTAGAGGCAACTAAAGAATTGATTTCTCAAGGCTTCGAAGTTTTTCCCTATTGCACAGATGATCTTGTTTTATGTCAAAAATTGGTAGAGGCTGGCTGTAATATCTTAATGCCGTGGGGCTCACCTATAGGTACAGGCAAAGGCTTGCTGAATCCTTACGCGCTTAAAAATATTCGCGAACGCCTACCTGATGTTACGTTAATTGTCGATGCAGGTATTGGCTTGCCATCCCATGCTACCCAAGCTTTAGAAATGGGTTACGATGGTGTTTTATTAAATACTGCAGTAGCGCAAGCTGCCGACCCAATTAAAATGGCCGAAGCATTTAAATTTGCGTTACTTGCCGGGCGCAATGGTTATGAGGCGGGAGCTATTAAAGAAAAAAATCTTGCTAAACCAAGTACTCCAACAATAGGTACACCTTTTTGGCATCAATCCTAAGGGCGGTTTAATTTTATAAATTCTTAAACTTCCATATAATTTCTTAAGTTTCGATAGGTCTTATCCGATCATAAGTTTTTATATGTGCTTTAAAAAATAATAAGCTCCACTTGTTTCTTTATTCTCACCTCTTTTACAAGTAATTTAGTTATTATGTCGATACGTCAAATAGTTTTAAATTTTTCAGGTAATGATACGGCTGGTCTTGCCGGCGTTGCAATGGATATTAGAGTACAGAATGCATTTGAGATACATAGTGTATCTGTGATTACGGCAAACACCGCACAAAATAATGAAAAAGTCATTTCAATTAATTCGATTACAGATTCTGTCTTTCAAGATCAACTGGATGCTGTTGATGCCTTGCCCATCAAGGCCGTTAAAGTTGGCCTAATCGGTTCGGTAGTGCAAGCTGAAAAAATAAGAAATTTTATTCAAGATAAAAAAATACCCCTTATCTTAGACCCTGTATTAGCAAGTAGTAGTGGTTCAAAATTTTTAGATGAAAGCTTTTTAGTGTTTTTAAAAGAGCAATTATTGCCTCATGCAACATTACTGACGCCCAATATTAGTGAAGCCGAAGCTATAACACACATTAAAATAAAAACAACGCAAGATATTATTGAGTCGGCTATTGCTTTGTTAGCCCTTGGGGCCAACGCTGTATTAATAAAAGGTGGTCACTTTATTAATAATAAAAAAGGAGATGTTGTCCAAGATTACTTTAGCGATGGAAAAATGTCTTTTTGGTTGAGCAATCAAAAAATTGAGACGCAAAACTCTCGTGGTACTGGTTGTGCTTTATCGTCTGCTATCGCAAGTAGTATTGTTCTAGGGTATTCGCTTTACGATGCGGTTGTCATTGCCAAAATGGCAATCTCACAAGGTCTACGTCAGGCCTATGCGATAGAAGACGCCAGTGTTAAGGCTAGTATTACTGGAGATAGTGATGCTAAATCTTATGGTCCCGTTAACATTACACATTTTCCCTGCGAGCAATGTGATTTACCATTGTTGACGCATAGGCCAGTTAGTACTTTAGCCATACCTCCATTCCCTAACTGTAACGAGCCATTACTTGGTTTGTACCCCGTTGTAGACCGAGCCGAATGGATTGCTCGACTTGCATCAACGGGTGTGAATACGATGCAGTTACGCGTTAAAGACTTATCTGGCGAGGCGCTTGAAAGTGAGATTCAATTGGCGATTGCACTTGGGGTTAAACATAATTGTCGGCTATTCATTAATGATTATTGGCAGCTAGCTATTAAGCATAATGCTTATGGTGTTCATCTTGGGCAAGAGGATTTAGAGGATGCCAATATCAGTGAAATTAAAAAAGCAGGTCTACGCCTAGGCTTGAGTACGCATTGCCATTACGAAGTAGCACGGGCGCATAGCTATAAGCCTTCTTATATTGCTTGTGGGCCGGTTTATCACACAACCACAAAAGATATGCCATGGGTGCCTCATGGGCTTAAAGGCCTTAAATATTGGCGTAAAGTTTTAAAATATCCATTGGTTGCTATTGGTGGTATTAATGCAGAGCGTTTTGGGCCTATCGCAAACACAGGTGTTGATAGCGTTGCGATGATTACGGCGATTACCTTGGCGGATAAGCCAAATGACGTGGCAGCAGGGTTCATGAGAGAATTTAAAGAATCTCAAGCGTAAGCGCTGTTATTGCTTAGAGATAAGTTAGTCTAAGTTAACGTTATAAAGTCCTTTTAACTAATAACAATTAATGATGACTTAAGAGCCTAACTAAATATTACAGTATGATATTTTATGACTACACATAATGATGTTGCAGATAAAAATTTTTCTGGTGATTTTTCAGCGGAGGAATGGCTACGCTATACGCGACACTTACAGTTACCGCAAATCGGTGTCGCCGGACAAAAAAAACTTAAACGATCAAGGGTTTTAATTGTTGGCGCAGGTGGCTTAGGTTCGCCTGTCGCACTTTATCTTGCAGCTGCAGGCGTTGGACAGATAACAATAATTGATGGCGATCATGTTGATGTTACTAATTTGCAGCGACAAATTATTTTTACTACCGATCAAGTTGGAAAATCAAAAGCCTTATGTGCAAAAGAGCGTTTGCTGGCATTAAACCCCTCGATAGCTGTGATGGCAATTACAGAACATCTATCGATTAATAATGCTGACGACATTATTAATAACGCTGATCTTATCTTAGATTGTACCGATAACTTTGCGACACGTTATTTGATTAATGACACTTGCAGCAAATTTAAAAAACCGTGGGTGTTTGCGAGTATTTATCAGTTTTCAGGTCAGTGTGCATTATTTACAGAAAATTCTGCGTGTTTTCGCTGCCTTTTTCCAGACCCTCCAGCAGACATTGCCGATTGTAATACGGCCGGTGTTTTAGGTGTTTTACCGGGTCTACTAGGTACAATACAGGCAAATGAGGCGATCAAGTTTTTAACTGACTTGCCGTGTCCATTAGAAAATAACTTATTAATGGTTGAGGCGAGCGATTTAACTTTTAGAAAAATTAAATTAAATAAAAGTAATCATTGTCCACTTTGTGCCGGTGAAGGCCTTAAATATGAAATTGATGCCTC
>CAXMPB010000152.1:0-2612 GCA_964195035.1 Cellvibrionaceae bacterium
CGTTCATTGAGTCGCGTGGCGAGCAAATCGGGGTTGAATTTAGATAAGAAGTCATTTGCACCCACTTTTTTAACCATTGCTTCGTTAAAAACACCGCTAAGAGAAGTATGCAAAATAATGTGTAAATCTTTTAGTTTTTCATTAGCACGTACTGCAGACGTAAATGTGTAGCCATCCATCTCTGGCATTTCTATATCAGAAATAACAAGAACAAGCTCTTCGTTAGGATCTTTACCATCGGCTAACATTTCTTCTAAATAGGTAAGTGCCGCACGGCCATCTTTTCGCAATGTACAGCGAATTCCCATTTGTTCAACAACACGCTGTATTTGCTTACGTGCGATGGTAGAGTCATCAACAATAAGAATATGTTTTTGAATGACGCGATCAGACATACCATCTTCGAGAAGCTCAGAGCTAACATCAGCGGGTAGTGGGGATACTTCTGCAAGAATTTTTTCTACATCGATAATTTCAATTAACATTTCATCCATTTCAGTAACGGCTGTTAAATAGTTATCTTTGCCGGTACCTCTTGGTGGCGGATGAATATCCTCCCAGTTGGTATTTATAATTCGCTCGACAGCTTTAACCAAAAAGCCCTGTGTAGAGCCATTGTACTCGGTAATAATGACAAAGCTTTCTTCAATATCTTCGATAGGGTCATTACCAATCGCAAGGTTCATATCCATGATTGAGATGGTATTACCGCGCATATTAGCAACTCCGCGAACAACACGATGGCGTTGAGGTAATTGATTCAATCGCGGACATTGCAATACCTCCTTTACCTTGAATACATTAATCCCATAAATCTGGTTGCCGTTAAGGCGAAATAAAAGCAACTCTAAGCGATTTGCACCCACCAACTGTGTGCGTTTATTTACCGAGTCCATGACACTGACCATAAGTATTCCTCTTTTGGGTATCGATACCCGTTTAATACGATTGTCTATTTAATAGGACAATTAATTAATAATGTTAAGCATCCTATGTGCGGCATGCGACTTGCTTACTATTTAGTATCGCAGTCAATGATGCCAACTATCTGTCAACATGATTAATAATCTACCTAAAGCATAGGACAAAAATAATGAATGTGAGTACTTTTTTATTACTTTTTTTTTACTTACTCATCACAAGTCCTGCATATGCCGTCAAAACAATTAACCACGTTGCCTTACAAACCGAAGTAGAACAATTTGTCTTAAAAAAAGTCATGGCACAAATCAGTAAGAGCCAAAATGTTAGTGTTAACGTTAGTGTCAGAAAAATAGATCCGCGCCTAAAACTTAAGCAATGTGACAAACCATTGGCGTTTGAGCTCCAGGGTCAAAGTATTAAACGTAACAATACGGTCAAAATAAGCTGCGCATCGACGGTCTCTCCTTGGGCCATTTATACAATCAGTACTATCACACAAGAAATGAATGTCATCAGTGCCAGCACTGAGTTACCCAAACATCACATTATTTCAGCCCAAGACTTAATGACATTAAAGCAAGATGTAAATCGGCTGCGAGGTGGTTATACCACCAGAGGATTAGACTTAATTGGCCAACAAGTTAGGCGCCCTATTCGAGCCGGCACGGTTATTTATCGAAACCAATTACAATTTCCTGTCATTATTGAAAAAGGTGATAAAGTTACTATTGTGACAAAAAGAGGTGCGCTGTCGGTGATTCATCAAGGTATTGCCCTCGATGATGCCATTAAAGGTGAGCGTGTACGGGTAAAAAATAATGGCTCAAGCCGCACGATTCAAGGTCAGGCCGTGTCCGCTGGGCGAATAAAGATATTATAAAACTAGCAACGCTGACATATCCACCATGAAAACCCTGTAAGCTATTGATAAATATACATTTAAAAATATTATGCCGATTATTAAAGTTAATTGTCTTTTTATTTGATCATTTAACTAAAGTAAGTGGTATTAATGCCGATAACCTTATGAGAGAAACTAGAAGGCATAAAAAGAATTGGCTACATCTATTAGTAATAATGTTAAACGCCAAAGCTCAAAAGCGATGTTAATCGTTTAATGCATTTATAAAACAACAGTTAGTAAAGGTTATATAGGACAAAAAATGGCTATTAATATCAATAATGTTGGCGTCAATAACAACACGCTAAATAGTAATAATAGAGCCTCTGAATCTAGCCGTAATCAATCGGGAGAATCAGCTGCTCGACCCGCTAATTCAGCATCCGACAGTTCAGCGACAGACAGTGTTGAATTAAGCCAACAGGCGCTCAGCTTAACAAGCCTTGAAGCACGCATTAATGAAGCACCCGATGTTGATACTGCTCGTGTAGAAAGTATTCGACAGTCAATCGAAGATGGTAGTTATTCTGTTGATGTCGAGGCTATTGCCGATAAATTATTAAATAGTGGTGTACTGTAATTATTATTTTGCACCCTTGTTGATTAGCCTCTTTTAATTAGCCCTCGCTGTAGGCTTGTTTTATCAACCTTGTCTTAGTATTCTTTTGTCAGTAAATTCTTATTAGTAAACCCTCAAATAAATATCTTCTTTAAAAAGTCTACTTTAGAGTAGCCTCCTAGCATTTACTAAAAAATTCATCCTTGATAATACCCTTCTCGCTAAACT